>CAZXBZ010000135.1:0-8754 GCA_964639135.1 uncultured Solibacteraceae bacterium
GGCGCGGGCAAGACTTCGCGTCTATACAAGCGGCTGGTCTACGACGACCAGATCGCCACCAACGCGAACGCGTCGGTTTGGCTGAAGGAGATCGGCGGGCAGCTTATCGTCCAGGCGGATGCCCGCCCTGGCACGGATCTGGCGGTTGTGGAGAAGGCGCTTCGCGAGGAGTTGAGCCGCATTTTAGCGGAAGGTCCCACCGAGGCAGAAATGGAGCGTGTGCGCACGCAGAGCGAAGCTTCGTTTGTGCGGCAGATTGAGCGAATCGGCGGGTTTGGCGGCAAGAGCGACATCCTGGCGAGCAACGAAGTCTATGCCGGGAGCGCGGATTTCTTCAAGACCCGGCTCCAGTGGGTGCGCGAGGCCACCAGCGCGGATCTGCGGCGGGCCGCGAAGGAATGGCTCTCCGATGGCGTCTACATCCTGGAGATACATCCGTTCCCGCGGTATGAGACCACCAGCGGCGTGGATCGTTCGAAGATGCCGGAACCGGGCGCTCCGCCCGTGCTTAAAATGCCCCGCTTCGAGCGGGCCGAACTCTCGAACGGCGTGAAGATCATGCTGGCCGAACGGCATGAATCGCCGATTGTGGATATATCGCTGGTCCTTGATGGCGGCCACGCAAGCGATGTGAACACGATTCCCGGCACCGCCCGGCTCGCGATGGGGATGCTCGATGAGGGCACCGCGAAACGAGGCGCGCTTGAACTGAGCGACGATCTGGCCATGCTCGGAGCGACGCTGAACGCGAGTTCCGATCTCGATTCCGAGGGCGTCTCGCTTTCCGCGCTCAAGAAGAATCTGGATGCCTCGCTTGCGCTGTTCGCCGAGGTCATCCTGACGCCGTCATTTCCGGAGAAGGAGTTTCCGCGGGTTCAAAAACTGCAACTGGACGCGATCCGGCGCGAGAAGGCGGACCCCACCTCTTCCGCGCTGCGTGTCTTCCCTTCCCTCCTTTACGGAGCGGGACATCCGTATGGCAACCCGTATAGCGGCAGCGGGACGGAGGCTTCGGCGGGCCGGATTACTCTCGCGGATTTGAGGAAGTTTCACGAGACGTGGTTCACGCCGAACAACGCCACCCTCATCGTGGTGGGCGACACCACGATGGCGGAGATCCGGCCCAAGCTGGAAGCCCTGTTTGGGGGCTGGAAGAAAAAGGACACCCCAAAGGTTACGGTGCCGGAGGTCAAGCTCCCCGCGAAGGCAAAGATCTATCTGATCGACAAGCCGGGCGCCGAGCAGAGCGTCATCCTGGCCGGGCACGCCGCTCCGCCTACGAACAACCCCGACGAGGCTGCCATCAAGGCGCTGAACGCCGCGCTTGGGGGGATGTTCACTTCGCGGATCAACATGAACCTGCGCGAGGACAAGCACTGGAGCTATGGCGCGCGCACGCTCTTCCTGGACGCGGTGCATCAGCGGCCCTTTATTGTGGTCACCTCCGTACAGAGCGACAAGACGAGTGAATCGATGGGGGAGATCCAGAAGGAACTGGTGGCGGTGACGGGTGACCGGCCGATCTCGGCGGAAGAACTCGGCAAGGCCCAGAGCAACCTCACGCTGACGCTTCCGGGATCGAGGGAAACCCGTTACGCGGTGAGCCTCGACATGGAACGGATTGTCACTTACGGATTGCCGGATAACTACTTCGTAACCTTCCCGGACCGGGTACGCGCGCTTACTCCGGCGGCGATCGCCGGGACAGCGCGCTCGGTGATCCATCCGCAGAGCCTGACCTGGGTGGTCGTGGGTGACTTAGCAAAGATCCGGGAGAAGGTGGAGGCCCTCGGCCTGGGCGAGGTCTCCGTGGTGGCGGGCGAGGCGAAGAGCAACTAACCTCAGCGGACAATCACTCTCCCGATTCATCCGCGAGACCGATGAGCGCCGCGGGGCAAGCTTCCCATCGCCTGCCCCGGCGGCGCTTTCCTTGCGCGCGGCGCGCCGCCGTTACTTCGCCGCCGTCTCCGCCGGAACGTTGAAGTTCTCCGGATAGAGCGTCACATCGATGTAGCGGCTGGTGTTGAGGTATTCTCCGGCGGCTTCGCGGATCTCTGGCGCGCCGATGGCGTCAACCAGTTCGGGCAGCTTCATCAGTTGCGCCGGGTCTTCGTTCGGCCGTTCGTAATAGAAGCGGATCGTCGAGAGCCAGAAGCTGTTCTGCCGGAGGCTTGATTCGAAGCCGCGCCGCTCCTGCTCCCTGACTTTCTGGAGGTACTTGTCCATGTCCTTGGCGTGTTTGATCCAATCGATCTGCTTCAGGGCGGCGGCGGTGAGTTCGGCTGCTCGCGCCGGATCGCAGGAGAAACCGATACGCAGTTGATAGCGAGGTTCGGGCCGATCCGCCGGGCTGGCGGAAACGCTCACTCCGTAGACGCCTCCCAGATCTTCGCGGAGTTCCTCGCGCAGCTTGATATTGAGAACTTCGGCCATCATGCGAATCGCGAAGCGGTTTTCCCGGTTGTAGACGAAAGGTCCATGGAAAACAAGCGCCACGCGGCTTTGTGGATCGGCGCCTTTCTTCACGACGCGCCGTACGACGCCATCCGGCAGGTTGCGGCTCACGTCCTTCCAGGTTTCTTTGCCTTCCTTCACCGGGAGGTTGCCCAGATAGCGTTCGCAGAGTTCGATTAACTCCGGTTCGTCGAAGCTGCCGACAAAGAGAAACGTGAAATCGTCGGCATCGGCGAAGCGCTGCTTGTAGATTTCCTCGGCATCCTGAAGATTGGTTGATTGCACCTCGGCCACGGTGGGGATGCGCCGGCGAAGATAGTCGCCGTACATGGCGTCCAGCATTGCCTTTTGGAATACGCCCTGTGGCGTGGAAAGCAAATTCCGCAGCATCGCGGAGCGTTGCTGGATATATACCGAGAGGGCGGAGGGGTCCGCGCGAGGTTCCGTGAAGTAGAGGTACACAAGTTGCAACAGGGTCTCGATATCCTTGGTGGCCGCGGCGCCCGACATGCCCTCGGAGAGCTCGCCGATGTCTGGCGATACATTCGCGGTTTTACCGGCAAGCTTCTTTTGCAGAGCGATGGCGTCAAAGGCTCCCACGCCGCTCAGGTTCACCAGGGCGTCAGCCGCCACGGCATCGAAGTATCGCTTGTCCGGCACGAGGGATGTGCCGCCCGGGCTGAAGGCCGAAAACAGTACCTCTTCCTTCTTGAAGTCCGTCGGCTTCAGAAGGATTCGCACGCCATTCCCGAGGACGATTTCCGTAACGCCCAGCGTCTTGTTTTGTTCGCGGCTCAGAATACCCGCCGGCTTAAGATCCTGGCTCACCAGCGGGCCGTCCACGGTTTTATCCTCGAACGGTTTGACATCCGTGGATTCCACCTTTTCGAGCACGGCGGCGAGTTGCGCGTTGGTGGGCGGAGTGAGCCCGGGTTTGTCGGGCATCGCCACCACGACCACGCGATCCTTCTTGCCGATCAGCTTGTTCGCGACGGCATCCACCTGTTCGAGAGTAATTCCAGGCACAAGCTGATTGGCGAGTTGATACTCGGTGGCGATGCCGGGCGCGGGTTCGCCTTCAAGGAAGTTCCGAATCAGCTCGGCCGCGAATCCCGCGGAATTGGAATTCTTCCGTTCTTCATACATGCGCTCGTAGCCGCGCAGCAAACCGGCCTTCTGGCGCTCCAGTTCCGACGCGGTAAAGCCGTGCTCCCGGACGCGCGCCACTTCCGTCAGGAGGCTCGCGAGCGCGTCAAGAACCTGCCCTTCCTTCGCGACCGCGCCGGCAACGTAGGTCTGCCCGGCGCGGACGAGGCTGGCGGCTCCGATTTCCCCCGCAAGGAAAGGCGCCGACGGCTGTTGCGCAATCTCCGCCAGCCGCTCATTGATGATTCCCTCGAAGAGGCCGCGCACCAGGATGCGGCGGTAATCCGCGACGGTCTTGAAGCTCTCCTCTTCCGGCTGCTTGAAGAAAACCTGCACCTGCGTCACCGGCAGTTCCTTGTCGGTGACCACGGTATAGGTGGTGTCCTCGCCGGTGGGGAGCTTATAGACCGGCCGCTCGCGTTCCCGCTCCGGGTTCTTCAGGTGCTCGAAGCGCTCTCGAACAAGGGTCTCGACCCGCGCGACGTCAAAATCGCCGACCGCGACGACGGCCATCAAGTCCGGACGGTACCAGTCCTTGTAGAAGCGAACGAGCGCTTCCCGCGGCGCGTGGCGGATGATCTCCGGATCGCCGATGGGAAGCCGGTCCTTATAGCGGGAGCCCGCGAAAATCGCGGGGATCAGCTTGTCCCGCAGGCGGCCCTGCGCGCCTTGCCCCAGGCGCCACTCCTCGATGACAACGCCGCGTTCCTTGTCGATTTCGTCCTGGCTCAGCGTTGCGCCGCCGGCCCAGTCTTGCAGGATATCGAAAGCCTTGACGAGCGTTTCCTTCTTGTCGGTGGGGACCTTCAGCATATAAACCGTCTCGTCGAACGAGGTGTAAGCGTTCAGATCCGGTCCGAAGCGAAGGCCGATGCTCTCGAGAAAATCCACCAGTTCGTGTTTCTCGAAATGCTTCGTGCCATTGAACAGCATGTGTTCGATGAAGTGGGCCAGGCCGCGCTGGTCGTTATCCTCGAGGTTCGACCCGGCGTTTACCACGAGCCGCAATTCCGCGCGATCCCTCGGGTCGGAGTTGCGTTTAATGTAATAAGTCAGCCCGTTCTTGAACTTCCCGGTGCGGATTTCCGGGTCGAGCGGCAGCGTCTCGTCCAGCTTCCACTGTTTTACCGGCGCTTGCGCGGGAGGCTCGGTGCTGGCACCGCGAGGCTGCGCGAAGCCAATCCAACTTAAACTCAGAGTGAGCGCCAGAAGGGCGATGAATTGTCGGCGGTACATGGATGGTTTCCTTAGGGCGGAAAGTCTGAACCAGGCGCGAGACCCGGCGGGCCGGGCCGCCAAGCGCCGCGCCACGGTTTTGCTCGTAATCCGGCTGATTCACTCAGTGTGGCACGAAGCACAACGGTGAGAGACGCCTATCCGGCAGACGCCCTCCGCCGGACGGTTGTTTCCCGAATGTCACGCGGGGGTTCCTCGGCGTGGACCCTCCAGGGAGCTGGAGCGTCAACTTTCGGTATCCCAATGACGCCGCGCGGCGTCTTTTCCAAGTAGTCCGTTAAGAAGAGGGAATTCCATGAACGTTCGATCCTTGCTGTTCGCCGGGGCGCTGGCCATCGGCTGTGCAACGGCGTATGGGACAGTCAGCTACCGGGGCCCGAAGCCGCCCAAGCCGGACGTGCCTTACCTCGTCCATGGAGATCAACTCGCCGAAACGGATCAGGCGGAGGCTAGCCAATCCGAGGATAAGAAGCGGACCGTATACACCACGTCCGGCGCGGCCGCCACCGCCCGGACGCCGCTTGCCGAGCCGATCTTCCTGATTCGTCCCGAAAAGCTCAAGGCGGAACAGTTCAGCCTCTATCAAATGAAAGTAGAGAAAGGGAATCGTCAGGTTTCCTTCGGCGTCAAGCCGGGCAAGGATGATTCACAGCCCATTCCGCTGCTGTTTGATACACGCAAAGACGGCAGTGTCATCATCGAAACCAACAAGTATCTGGAGAATGGAGAATACTGTCTCTCGCCATCGGGAGTAAACACGGTATTCTGTTTTCAGGTCTACTGACGCCAGCAGCGCCCATTGGCGCCAGCCCCGCACGACTAGCAAACTCAGTTTCGACGCGCGGCATTGACGGCACAAGCGCGCTGGCATCACCGCGCGGGATACCCTCATGCCGCATGGCCCGATGCGCCTCCCCGCGGCAGACGAAAACGAAACTTGCTCTTCATAAACTTCATCATGTTTCAAGGTATAGAACACATAGCGATCGCCACGCCGGACACCGAGCGGCTGGCCCAATGGTATGTCGACACGCTCGGCTTCCACATCAATTACCGGTACGGCCCCTACGTATTCGCGAGAGCGCCGAACGGCAGCATGATCGAATTCATCCCGTCGGAGGGCGACGCGCCCGCTCAAGCGATGCGCACGCCCGGCATCCGGCATATCGCGATTGCCGTGGACGATTTCGACAAGGCGCATGCCGCATTAGCGGCAAAGGGCGTCCGATGGGCGGGTGAGCCTTACTCATCGCCCGAGGGCAACCGGCTTGTCTTCTTCGAGGATGCGGACGGGAATTATGTGCACCTCATTCAGCGTGCACAGGCGATCTAATTTGCGGGATGCGCGGATCCGGGGGGGCGGTCCGGGCGGAGATAGCAGTCTGCTTCTTCGAATTCCTCCAGTGCCGCTAGATCTTCACTCTCCCGTTGCGGATCCACGCTTGTTCCCCGTATCGGGTCATGGGTTGGCGCGAGGCCCCGGTTGCCATGACGGCTGACGTGAGATTCGGGTTCGTCGGCACGACGTTTCGCGCCTTCCGCTACCGCGATTTCGCGGTGCTGTGGAGCGGCGCCTGCACGTCCAGCGTGGGCACCTGGATGCAGAAAGTCGCCCAGAGCTGGCTGGTTTACCAGCTCTCGAACGACGCTTTCCTGCTGGGTCTCGATGCCTTCCTGGGAGAGATTCCCATTCTGCTCTTCAGTGTCGTCGGGGGCGTGGTTGCGGATCGCAAGGACCGCCGCTGGATCCTGATCGGCTCGCAGATCGTGCAGATGACCTCTTCCGCCACGCTGGCCGCCCTCTATGCACTGGGTTACCTGGAGATCTGGCACATCCTGTGTCTCTCGTTCGCCAACGGCCTGGCGCAAGCCTTCGGAGGCCCGGCGTACCAGGCCATCATCCCGGCGCTGGTGAAAACCGAGGATCTCTCCAACGCGATCGCGCTGAATTCGATCCAGTTCAACCTGGCGCGAATCATCGGCCCGGTGATCGGCGGCTTCGCTCTCGTCGAGCTGGGCGCGGCGTGGTGTTTTGGATTGAACTCATTGTCGTTCCTTGTCGTGATCGCGGCGCTGATTTCCGTGACCGTTCCCAGAGTAATCGGCGACCGGAACCTTTCCGTGGCCGCCAGTATGGGCCAGGGATTCCAGTTCATCCGGAGGCGGAAGGGCCTTATGCCGCTCATCTTCCTGGCCCTCTCCATCACTATCTTCGGGATGTCCTTCATTGTCTTTCTCCCGGCGTTCGCCAAGGACGTGCTTCATGGCGGGGAGCGGGACTTCACCACGCTGATGGCGATTTCCGGCGGGGGGAGCGTTTTTGGAGCGCTTCTGGTTGCCGCGCTATCGCGGGGCGGCCGCGAGGTGCAATTCACTCTCGGCGGAATGGTTGTACTGGGGGCGGCGTTGAGCGCCTTTTCATACAGCCCGAACTTTTGGTGGGCGGCGGTGACCATATTCATCGCGAGCGCGGCGCTGATGTCCGTGCTGGCGCTCGTGACTTCCCTCGTGCAACTCCGGACGTCGAATGAGATGCGCGGACGAGTGATGAGCGTCTACAACGTCGCCTTCCGGGGGGGCATGCCGATCGGCAGTCTGTTCATGGGAGAAGCCATTGGGATTGCCGGGGTGTCGCCCGCTCTGGCGGTGGCGGGATTGGCGCTGGCGATTTTGGGAGTAACCTGCACCATGTTCCGAGGCATCTTCCTGTCACGGGAAGCTGTTTGACGATGCCAGCGGAAAATACACGGCGCGGGATTTCACTACTGCTCTTTCTCTCTCCACTGGTGCTGCTTCTTGCCATCCCACTGAACGCCCAATCGGCGGCCGACGCCGAATACCGGAACTTGCGCGACGCTCGGGACCGGCAGGATCTTGCGGCGCTTCACGCGGCGGCCGGCCAGGCAGAGGCGGCAATCCGCGGCTCCGCCACCGCAAAGACGCTCTATTCGGCGGCGCTCGCCCGGTCGTTCGAAGCGGAAGTCGCGCTCGAACTCGGCAAGAAGCCGGAGGCCGCGGCAGCCGCGGAAGCCGGGATCGAGACGGCCCGCCGGCTAGTGGAACTGGGTCCCCAGGTAGCGGAGCATCACCGGATTCTTGGGACGCTTTGCGGCCAGGTCATTCCAGCTAACCTGATGAGCGCCCTCAAGTATGGCCGGTGCGCACGCGAAGAGATCGAAGCCGCGCTTCGCCTCGATCCAAATTCGGCCTGGGCGCGGATCGGCCAGGGCGTGGGCAATTATTACCTCCCGGAATCGTTCGGCGGGGGTGTGGGCAAAGCCATCGAGGACTTTCGCCGCGCCTCGGTTCTGCAACCGAACCTTGCCGATGCATGGCTCTGGCTCGGGATCGCTCAGCGAAAGAAAGGAGACCTGAACGCGGCGAGGAGCGCCCTCGAAAAGGCCCGGAAGCTCGCCCCCGAACGCCTCTGGATTGAGCGCCAGTTGGAGAAGGTTCGCTAATTTCTTCACTTTACTTTCGTCGCGCGAATACACTCAGGCCGCACCCGTGGAGAGTATTCCAGCGCCCGGCGTACTATCAGATTTCGGCGTTATCCAGAGGTTTTTCACTGGTACTAATTGAATTGTGCCGTCGCTCAGATCGTCAATTGGCGTGATATGGATTTCTAATCTTTGCGTGCCTGTAAATCTTTTTCCAAGAAATCCAGGCGAGCCCCAATCGGGGGAAGAACGGCCTTCCGCCGTACACATGTGTGAGCGGCAATCGCGGAAACATTTGAGAGCAAATCTTGATGAATGAATCAGATACCCCCTGATTCGATCCTTTGGCGTCGCCATGGCGCCGAAGCTTCGGCCGTCTCGCGGTGCGAAATTTACATCCGCGAAACGCTTCTGAAGCACCCGCTGAATCGAGCTAGGTCTGCCAGGATATCTTGAGGGGGTACCTGTGCCCTGAGTT
>CAZXBZ010000136.1:0-8753 GCA_964639135.1 uncultured Solibacteraceae bacterium
TTCGTCGGCGGCCGGCTCGGTCCGGCGCATCACCGCGGCCACGCGGGCGAGCAGATTTCCATTTCGCTTGATGCGCTTATTCAATAGCGCAATGAAGGGAAAGACCCAGTTAAGGATAACATTCAAGATGAACAGCGGCAGCCAATATTGATATTGGCGGGCAATGTAATGAACGGTTTCCTCGGTGATATTTGCGTACCAGATGAGCATATACTGGCTGAACCAGATATACATCCAGAAGCTGCTAAAGCCAAAGAGCAGTTTACCAAGATCGTGGAAATGCTCGTCCGTCACGAAATCGCGCAACGGACCCGCGGCACGCATCCAGACAAGCAACAGAATAATGATCGCGATTCCGGATACGAACATCCCCGCGAAATTGTAGATTCCGAAAATCGTGCTGTACCAGTGGGGCTCAAGGGACATGATCCAATCGAAGCTGGCAAGCCAGAACGTAATCGCGAAAAGAACCAGGAAGATTACCGAGAGACGCGTATTCCTTACCGAGAGCCGCGGATCCGGATTCGTATCCTGCGCTCTGGAAAGGGCGACGATCTTTCTGGCGAAGGCCCACCAGATCAGCATGTAAACCGCGGCGCGAACGAGAAAGAACGGGAAGTTCAACCAAAGCGCCTTGAAGCCGGTAATATGAGCGCGATCATGAACCCAGGGGTAGAGTTCGGGCCCCAGCAGCAGCGTTGCGCCGACAATAAGCGCGCCCACGGGCAGCGCGGCGCACATAGCCTCTGGAATGCGGCGAAACGCAACGGCCCAAGCCGCGCCGCTGGCATATTGAGCCGCGACGAAAAAGACTCCGGAAAGCCCGGCGCAAAGTAGTGCATAGCCGGAGTAGAGCAGACTGCCCATCGCCTGCTGAGGAGCGAGCACAAAACCGAGCGCGAGCGCGGCGGCACCGCCGATCACAAGGCCCCAGAGCCATCGCATCAGACGCGCCGATGGCTGAAAGTCATACGATACGGTGTTCATGGTTGCGCCTCCTGAGCGGCATCGGACGAAGCGGGCGCCGCCGCGGGCGCCTCGGGCATTGCGGCGCGCTGGAGGGAGCGCACATACACCACGGCCCTCCACCGGTCAGCGGTGGAAATCTGGGATGCGTAGCCTGGCATATTGTTCTGTCCATGGGTGATGACGTGGAATACCTGGCCATCCTTCATGGCGAGCGCGCTCTGGCTGGTAAGCGGCGGCGGCGCCGGGAATCCGCGCATGGCCACGGGCCCATCGCCTTTGCCCGTACCGCCGTGGCAGGGCACGCACCAGGTCCGGAAGACCTCGCCGCCACGGTTGTAGGCGGCCATGTCGTCCAATTCGTAGGGATTCTTCAGTTCCTCGCCCGCGCGCAAGGCATCGGCCGGAGTCGCGGCGTAGGTGTCGGGGGTGATATCCGGCGATACGGTATGTGGAGGGGGCGCCTGAAACGTCATGCCGTTCGGGAAATTCGGATTCCGATCGAACGCCTTGTACGATGCCGTGTGCATCATCTCCGGAATGAATTCGTAATTCAGACGGGTTTCATCCGGGCGCACGTAGAGATTCGCCAGAATCAGCAAAAGAAAAGTGACTGCGAGAAAAATATTGAGTTTCATCCGATCAATCCCTCCGCCCGCTCAGTCACCTCCACGGCGCCATAGGATTCAAGAAGCGCTCGCACCTCGCCGGGATCGAACGTCGCGTCACTCTCCTCGAGCACAAGGGCAAACCGGTCATCCGTGGTTCCGGCATCGGAGATCACGGCGTGTTTTCCGGGATAGAGGCGGCTTACGACAAAGAACGCGAAGACCGAACTCAATCCCGCGAATAGCACCATGATTTCAAACGTGATTGGAACGAAGGCCGGGAGTGAATTCCACGGCTTGCCACCGACGTTAATGGGCCAGTTCACGGCGCTGACCCAGAATTCGAACCAGGTCTTGGCGATCGCGCCGGTCGCGCCGAGCAGAAAGCACACCCACGGAATCTTCCAGGGCGCGGGAAGGCCCATCGCGCGATCAAGTCCATGGACCGCGTATGGCGCATAGACATCGACGATCTTGTAGCCTCGCGTCCTAACCGTATTGGTGACATCGAGGAGGTCTCCCTCGTTGGTGAAAATGCCAACCATTACGCGGCCTGTCATCTCGACGCCTCCTCAGTTGAAGCATGGTATGCGCCCGCTGTCACGGCGGTGGGTTCCACGCCGTGGCGCGCTTGCGTCCGTTGTTTGGAACGATGATGAGCCTGCTCGTGCCCGATGACGCCCTTCACCTCCGCCATGGCGATGACCGGCAGCACACGACAGAACAGGAGAAAGACGGTAAAGAAGAGGCCGAAACTGCCGAGCAGCGTGGCGACTTCAATCGAGGTCGGAGTATACGACGTCCAGTTCGCGGGAAGGTAATCCCGATGCAAGCTGGTGACGATGATCACGAAGCGTTCGAACCACATCCCGATGTTGATGAAGATCGAGATGATGAAGACCATCACAAGCGACCCGCGCACGCGCTTGCTCCAAAGCAACAGCGGGATAAACACGTTGCAGGAGAGCATGATCCAGTAGCTCCAGGCCATGGGGCCGAAGGCGCGGTTGAAGAAAGTGAACGCCTCGTATTGATTTCCCGAGTAGAAGGCCGTGAAAAACTCGGTAAGATACGCCAGACCCACGATACTGCTGTTGAGCAGGACGAGCTTGCACATGACGTCCACGTGGCGATGGTTGATGTAATCCTCGAGATTCATCACTTTCCGCGCGATGATCATCAGGGTGAGTACCATGGCCATTCCGGAGAAAATAGCTCCGGCGACGAAATACGGCGGGAAGATCGTGGTATGCCATCCGGGCACAATGGAGGTGGCGAAGTCCCAGCTAACGATGGTGTGCACCGAAACCACCAGGGGAGTGGCCAAACCGGCTAGCAGCATGTAGGTAGTTTCATAGCGCTGCCAGGTGCGGAAACTCCCGTCCCATCCCAGACTGAAGATACTGTAGAGCGTTTTTTTCAGGCCGGGTTGTGTGCGGTCTCTCATCGTGGCGAGGTCGGGGACCAGCCCGAGGTACCAGAAAACCGCGGAGATCGTGAAATACGTCGCGACGGCGAAAGCGTCCCAGGCCAGCGGCGAGCGGAAATTCATCCATAGGGGGCCGCGAAAGTTCGGGTAGGGAAAGATCCAGTAGGCGAGCCACGGCCGGCCCATGTGAATGAGGGGGAAAATGCCGGCGCACATCACGGCGATGAGCGTCATGGCTTCCGCGGCGCGGTTGACGGAGGTCCGCCAGCGCTGACGGAACAGGAACAGAATGGCGGAGATCAGCGTACCCGCGTGACCGATACCGATCCAGAACACAAAGTTGGTGATGTCGAAAGCCCACCCGACCGTCGTATTCAGCCCCCAGGTACCGATACCCGTGGCGACCTCATAGGTAACAGCCACTACCCCCAGCAGCATCAGCGCCACGGAGGGCAGGAATGCAGCCCACCAGAGCAAGCCGGGACGGCGCTGCATGGGGGCCGAAACGTCATGGGTGACGTCCGAGATCGATTTATTCCCCGTAATCAGAGGGGGTCTCACAAAAACACCCGCATCAGCCATGGTGCTCCTCCCGTGCCGGCGCCGCGCCACGCTTCACGATCTTCAAATAGTTCACCGACGGGCGCACGTTGATCTCTTCGAGCACCCGGTAGCGGCGAACATTCTTCTTCCACTTCGAGACCTTGCTATCCGGGTCGTTCATATCGCCGAAGACGATGGCGTTCGCCGGGCAGGATTGCTGGCAGGCGGTGACAACGTCGCCGTCCTTCATTTCCCTGCCCTCGCTCTTCGCCTCGATCTTCGCCTCCTGGATGCGCTGGATACAGAAGCTGCACTTCTCCATGACACCGCGCGAGCGGACGGTGACATCGGGGTTCAGCATGAGGTTCACGAGCTTATCCTCGCGGGGATAATTGAACCAGTTGAACCGCCGGACTTTGTACGGGCAATTATTCGCGCAGTAGCGGGTTCCCACGCAGCGGTTGTAAATCTGCTGGTTGAGCCCTTCGTCACTGTGTACGGTGGCAAGCACCGGGCAAACCGTCTCACAGGGAGCGTTTTCACAGTGCTGGCAGAGCATGGGCTGGTTGGCGCTGCTTGGATTTTCGACATCGCCCGAATAATACCGGTCGATACGGATCCAGTGCATTTCACGCTTGCGCCTCACCTCGTCCTTGCCGACGACGGGGACGTTGTTCTCGATCTGGCAGGCAACCACGCAAGCGGAACAGCCCGTGCAAGCATCGAGATCGATCCCCATACCCCAGCGGTGCCCGGGGTAGGGGTGATCCGGCGGCCACAACTCCGGAGTCAGCTCTTCATCCGCGGCGGGGAATGCTTCCGCCGCGTTCATGTAGAACTCCTGCACGATCGGCCGGGGCGGCTCATGGAGATCGAGGTTGGACGGCGGGGTAAGTGTGTGATGCGTCTGCGTCACCGCGAGAATCTGCTTCTTACCAGTCCCGGCGACGGTAACGCCAGGCCTCAGGTACGAGAGGGTGCCCGCGTCGAAGGCCAGGAACGGGGCAGCGTTCACGCCGACCAGTCCATTGGTCCCGGTGGAAGGAAGATGATCGATCCACTTGGGCCCGAAATCCTGGAAACGCGCGGAAATCTTGCGTCCGTAACCAAGCGCCACGGCGACCAGCGCATCGTGCTGGCCGACCTGGACGAGGGCAGGCAGATCGAGCGACGTGCCGCCGACGGCCACACGCACGATATCCCCGTTCGTGACGCCGAGTTGCTTCGCGCGGGCCGGGGAGATGGAGGCGTAGTTATCCCACGTCGCCTTGGTCACCGGATCCGGCATTTCCTGCAGCCAGGGGTTATAGGCGAGGGAGCCGTCGAGAATGCCCGCTTTCGCGTAGAGCTGCAGCATGGCTTCCGCCGCGGGTTTCTTCGCAAGCGGGGCGGCCGCGCTCACGGCGAAGGCGCCGGCCGCGGAGAGGTTCGGCCTCACTTCGGCCCAGCCATCGTGCAGCGCCTTGTGCCAGAAAATCTCGAAGGAATCCGTGGTGGCGGCGCGGGGATACACGTTGTCTCTCCAGTTGCCACGCACCAGATCATAGGACGAAGCGGGCGCTCCGGACCAGATGGCAAAGGATTCGAGGGCGGGCCGCGATTTGCCGATCTTTTCAACCAGCGGCTGCTGCACGGAGACAACGCCGGCCACCGGCTCCGCGTCGCCCCAGGACTCGTAGGTATCGCTATCGGGGCAATGCAGCGTGGCAGCCTCGGCGGTTTCGTCTCGCCGGGGCACGAGGCTCACAAGGAGCGGAATCCGCTCAAAGGCCTGACGCGCCGCTTCGTCCAAGGGGAGATCCGCAAGGGGATTCGCATTGAGAAGGAAGAGCGCCGCCACGCGGTCCTGCCCGATATCCGCGAGTAATTGCGCGAGGTCGCCGTCGCTTCCCTGCCTCTGCAGAGACGGCTGGGCCAGGTCGATTGTCGCACCGTAGTTGCCCAGCAGTTCATTCGCATAATTGACGAGCTGCTGGACGGCAACGTCGTTGACGCCGCATAGAACCAGACTCTTGCCTTGCGCGCCCCACAAACGATTCGCGAGCTGCTCGATAGCCTCGGCCGCCTCGCCAGCGGGTGCATCGGAGCCTGGTGAGAACTGTTTGCCTCCGAGGGAGGCAAGCTTCGCGACCAGGTGCTCGAGACCAGCCGCCACTTCCCATGGAGCGACTTTAATGCGCTCGTCCGCTTTACCGCCGGTGACGGAATACCGTGCTTCCACCTGCGTGTGCCATGCGGTTTTCCGCGGCGTCAGGTTATCGAGCCGGGCCTCGGTATAGCCCCTGGTGAACTCCGGCGCGGCAATCCAGGTGCCCAGGAAATCCGCGTCGAACGATGCAATGACATCCGCCTTCGCGAAATGATAGTGCGGCAGACGGCGCACTCCGTGAGTTTTCTGATGCGCGTCGAGGACCGCGGAAGCGGAAACCGCGTCCGCGACAACATGCTTGCCGTCACTGAAAGCGCCTGTGAATGTTTGAATTTGCCGCAGGAGCGTCGGACTGCTGATAGTGGGCGATAGGACCCGCACGGCGCCGCCACCCTGCTTGAGCCGCGCCAGCGCTTCTCCGATGCGCCGGTCCGCCTCTTCCCAGGCAAGTTCCTCGTCTCCGGCCTTGGGCAACTGCGAGCGGTGGCTGTCGTAGAGACTAAGAATCGAAGCCTGGCCCACCGCGCACAATCCACCGCTCGACAGAGGGTGCGCCGGATTGCCTTCAAGCTTGATGGGACGTCCGTCACGGACCTTGGCCAGGACACCGCAGGCAGCGGAACAACCGCCGCAAACCGTGGCGTAACGGTAGGACTTGCCGGGCACGTCGCCCTCAAGCTGCACGATCGGGGGCAGCGACTCCTGGACCGGCGGTCTTACGCAGGCGGTGAACGAAGAGGCCGCGATCAAGAACCCCGTCGTTTTCAGAAAGTCGCGGCGTCCGGGGTCGACCCCGCCGCGCAAGGGAGTATCGGCAAATTCCGCTTCTCCCTCTTCACGCACGGCTTGCGGATTTTCCCACTCTTCCAGGCCGCGCCAGTGGGTTGGTCTTGATTCTTTCACTGTTCGCGTCTCCTCAGTAGTGGCAAACACTGCAATCAATGGAGGCATTGACGGGTTTGCCGTTAATTCCGTTCTTTGCGGCGTCGCGGTGGCAGTTCACGCACCAACCCATTAGAAGGGTCGAATGCTGCCGCATGCGTTCCATGGTTTCGACCGGTCCGTGGCAGGTCTGGCAACTCACGCCCGCGTTCACGTGAGCCCGATGGTCGAAATAGACGTAATCGGGAAGGTGATGCACGCGAGTCCATGCGATCGATTTGGTAATGGGCTGGCCTTTCAGCTCTTTCGACGAGTCGAGGCCCAGGCCAGCGTAAAGTTTGTCAAGCTCGGGCGAGGTAACCTCGCGCCGGGGCCGCTTCTCCTCGGTGGCCGCTTCGTCCTCCTGCCTTACAACTCCGAAAGGCGCGCGAACCTGGCTGTGGCAGTTCATGCAAATGCTGCCGGAAGGAATGCCGGCGTGCCGGCTGCTGGATGCACCGACGTGGCAATACTGGCAATCGATCTGCAATTCCCCGGCGTGCAGCCGGTGAGAATACGCGATGGGTTGTACCGGCTCATAGCCTTGCTGGTTCGCGGGGAGCCGCAGATCCGCGAAGCGGCCGCCTAACAATACGAGGCAAATCAGGATACCCACACCCAATAACAGGGAGATCATCCTTTGCTTCATCGTTGTACCTCCGAAGCGTTCATTGCGGTCATCCGCGGTTCCTCCCGGTTAGCTGGTTCATCCGCCGAGGGATTGATGTACTTGAAGATCCAGGCCATCGCGAGCGACGCCAGACACAGGTAAATGAAAATGATGAATCCGATCTCATAGCCGCGCTTGCCAAGGTCGCCCACGGCGAAAGCCATCATGGGCGGAATAAGAAACCCGCCCAACGCGCCCATGCCGCCGACCCAGCCGACGACGCCGCCGACAGCTCCGGGAGCGGCATGAGGCACGAGTTTGAAAACCGCCGCGTTGCAGATACCCATCCCGAAACCGAGCAGCACCACGCCGGGAATCGCCAGTTCGTATTGATCGGCGTTCACCATGACGAGGGAGCCGGCCATCATGATGAGGAGCCCAAGCACGGCTGTATTCTCGCCGCCCTCGCGGAGGGAATCCGAGAGCATACCGCCGATCACCCTCACACCGGAGGTAAGCACCGCGAAAAGCGCGGTAAGCAGTCCGGCCGCGACTGGAGTGAGGCCGAAATACTCCGTCCAGTAGGTCGGAAACCAGGCCGTGAGAGCTACAAATCCGCCGAAAGTGGTGAAGTACATCAGAACGAGCGACCAGGTACGCCACGTTTTCGCGGAATCCACCAGGCTCTGCTTGATATTCCCCGTGGGAAACAATTCCTGGCCTTTTTGCCGGGCGATACGCGTTGACTCTTCAACGTCCAGGCCCTGCTCCCGTAATTGGAAGAACCACGAATTGGCGCCATACAGCCAGTAGCCGATCGTCCCCACCAGGAGAAGGATCAGCCAGCCGAGATAGGACCACGCCAGCCCGATGGATACCAGCGCAATCGGAATGAGCATCGAGAAAAGGCCCGGAGCCAGATTTCCAACACCGCCAAACAGGGCGAGAGCGACGCCCTGGCGGTTCTTCGGATGCCAGTAGGCTACCTGACTCGCCCCGACGGAAAAAACCGCGATTCCGCATCCGCTCAGAAGCGCGAGCAGGAGCAGAAGAGGATAATAGCCCGCCGTCAGATGATCGGGATAAAGAAATGTCACTACCGCGGCCAGACCACCCATGCCCAGCAAGGACAAAAACAAGAGAAGAAGAAACGGCTTTCTTCCGCCGGTGGTATCCACCCACGCGGCGAACGGAATACGCAGCAGCGACCCGGACAGGGCGGGCATCGCGATCAGAAAGCCGACTTCGACGGAGTTGAGCCCCATCACTTCGCGGAACTTGGCGGCGGTGGAGCCAAACAGGGCTACCGCCGCGAAACCGACGAAAAACCCGATTGTTGCGCCGACAAGGCCTTGCCGTGGATTCCCTTTGAGTTCAGCCATTCGAAAACTCCAGCGCCCGCGCTATGCGTTTCCTGGTTTCCGATACCACCGGACAACCTGATGCTTACGCCACAGGTAGGGGTTCGGAATCACCAGAATATGGACCAGGCGCGAGAACGGGAAGAGCAGAATCAACAAATACGCG
>CAZXBZ010000137.1:0-8729 GCA_964639135.1 uncultured Solibacteraceae bacterium
TAATTCCGAGCGAATGCTTGAAGTAGCGCGTGAGATCTCCATGCGTAACGGACTTACGAATATAGACTTTCGTGTGGGAGATCTTGAGAACCCACCCGTGGCTGATGCCTCCGTCGATCTCGCCTTCTTCAGCCAGTCACTCCACCACGCCATCCACCCGCAGCGCGCCGTGGATGCCGCTGCCCGCATGCTCCGGCCGGGCGGACGCATTGCCATCCTCGACCTCAAACGTCACGGTTTTGAAGAAGCCCGGGATCTCTATGCCGACCTTTGGCTAGGCTTCGCCGAAGCCGAACTCGAAGCGTTTCTGCATCACGCGGATTTTCACGATATCGAAGTAGTTACCGTGGACCGGGAAAGCGAACATCCGCACTTCGAAACCGTGCTGGCGCTAGGCCGAAAGGGGAATTTGCTCTGATTTACAAAATCCGGAGATGCTCCAGCGCATCCCCGGACTTCTCTTTCCACAAGTTATGTTTGCTTCCCTAAGGCCGAAAAGCGCCGCTTCTATGGCTTACACAGCCACCCATGAAAGCGCATCCAGCCTTCAAGCAGCGGCGGCCAGGTCGAGAGAACCGGATCGAATGGCGCGAGACCCACACCGTGAGGGCCATGTTCGTAAACGTGAAGTTCCGCCGGAACTCCGTGCGCGCGCAAGGCCAGATAGTAGCGGATGCTGTTCTCCACCATCACCCCGGGGTCATCGCTGGTATGGAAAAGAAACGTGGGTGGCGTCTGGGCGCTGACCTGCTTTTCGTTGCTCAGGTTCTCCACCAGGGCGGGGTCGAAGTTCTCTCCCAGCAGATTGCGCTTCGAACCCGCGTGGGCAATGGCGTCATCCAGGCTGATCACCGGGTAACAAAGCACCGTGAAATCCGGGCGCGAACTCTCGCGTTCCACCGGGTCGGACGCATTTGCGTTCCCCGCGTCGAAATGCGTCGAAGCCGTGGAAGCCAAATGCCCGCCCGCGGAAAAGCCCCAAATCCCCACGCGGTTCGGCGCGAAGCCCATCTCTCCCGCCATCGAACGCGCCGTGCGGATGGCCCGTTGTGCGTCCTGGAGCATGGCGGGGTGGTGATACCGCGGCGCGAGGCGGTATTTCAGCACAAAGGCCGTCACCCCGCGCGCGTTTAGCCACGAGGCGATGTCCTTGCCCTCGTGTCCCATCGCAAGCCCCACGTACCCTCCGCCGGGAAAGACCACCACGGCCGTCCCGGTATTGGATGCGGCGGATGCCGGGTATACCGTTATCTCGGGAATATCCTTGTCGCCGCCGCCCGCCGCGCCTGGCGCCGCGCCGTCATAGAGCGGACGTGGCGCGGGCTCTTTCGGCGAACGGCTCTGCGCGGCCGCGGACGCGGCCAGCGCCACCGCGGGGATGCCGTGAATCAGCGACCGGCGTAAAATCGGCATGCGTTCATCTCCAGCTTCATGGAATCAGGAAGGCACGGCTCCGGCCGGCGGCTTCAGCCAAGCTGGCTCGCGTCAATCGCCTGGTCTTTGAGCATGATCGGGATACTCTCCTTCACCTTGTAGATTCGCGCGCCATCCTCGGTGATCAGCGCCTCTTCCATGGTCTCGGTCACCTTGGCGCCATCCGCCTGCGCCAGCGTCCCGGCGCGAATCGCGGCGTTAAGTTTTCTGAGTTCTTCCTCCGTCATCAATCGCACGGGCGTTTTCGTGAGCGGGCAGCAGAGGATATCCACCAGATCTTTGCTTACAGCCATGAATATGAAGGTATCAGGTTCCGAAGAACATGGCGGAAGCAAATCCATTCACGCGGCGAGACCCATCCGGCAAGGCCCGGCATTCGCCTGAAGCCGCCAGTCATGTTAAGCTTGCCGGTGACATCAAGTCCAACAAATCAAAGGCCGAGGCTGATTCCGAATGACCCTGCCCGATTCATACACCCAAGCTCTTCTGCTAGCGATACTCTCCATGATCTGTTGGGGCTCCTGGGCCAACACCAAGAAGCTTACGGGCAAATGGCGGTTCGAACTCTTCTGCTTCGATTACGCAATCGGGGTGGCCATCGCCATGCTGATCGCGGCGCTGACTTTCGGTTCGGTGGGCTTTGACGGCCTTACGTTCTCGGACGAACTGCTGATCGGCTCCAAGCGCAAGATGATCTATGCCCTCGGCGGCGGCGTCGTCTTCAACCTCGCCAATATGCTGCTCGTCGCCGCGATCAGCATTGCCGGAATGGCGGTGGCGTTCCCCGTGGGAATCGGGCTGGCATTCGTTCTCGGCGTCGTGCTCAATTACATCATCAACCCGCAAGGCAATCCGGGGCTTCTCTTCAGCGGCGCGCTGCTCGTCACGGCGGCCATCGTATTCTGCGCCCTTGCCTATCGCGAACTCGCGAGGAAACTCTCGCTGGAAGCCATCA
Organism: uncultured Solibacteraceae bacterium; assembly: GCA_964639135.1. GTDB lineage: Bacteria > Acidobacteriota > Terriglobia > Bryobacterales > Bryobacteraceae > JACTMJ01. The sequence continues at coordinate 2,390 of CAZXBZ010000137.1, forward strand.
CCTCCGGCAAGGCGCGTTCCACCAAGGTGAGTTCCGGCACAAAGGGGTTACTGGTAAGCATCATCGCCGGCATCCTGATGGGTTTCTTTTACCCTCTGGTGGAACTGGCCAAGTCCGGGGATTCGGGCATCGGGCCGTACACGGTCTCCTTCCTTTTCGGCCTGGGGGTGCTTGGTTCCACGTTCGTCTTTAACGTCTACTTCATGAACCTCCCGATCGAGGGGGAACCCATCGGCCTCAAGCCTTACTTCACCGCTCCCAAGTCGTATCATTTCTGGGCGATTCTTGGCGGCATCGTTTGGGCGATCGGAGGCGCGGCGAATTTTGTGGCTTCGAGTGCGCCGCAGGAAGTCCAGGTCGGCCCCGCGATCAGTTACGCGGTGGGGCAAGGGGCAACAATGATCAGCGCTTTCTGGGGGGTCTTTATCTGGCGTGAATTCGCTGGCGCACCGGGCCGCGCAAAAATTTTGCTCGGGTTGATGTTTGCCCTCTTCCTGGCCGGACTGGCTCTGGTGAGCATCGCGCCTCTTTATGCCTCATCGTCCGCCACGCCCGTGGGATAGGCCGGCGATGCCGCCGTCACCGCGGAAGCTCCACCGCCCGTGACGGCAGCATTCCAATCAGTGCGCGCGCGCATTCGAGATCCGGGGTTCGTCCGCTTGCCGAAAGCGCCGCGCCGCCGCCCTTTACGCCGACCGTCCTTGCCGCTTCCGCAACCCAGGCTTTTGCATCGAAACCGGCGGCCGGGCTGGCTTCCACGAGAAACGCGCCCGTCCCACGCGCCATAGTGAGCAGAATCGAGCGATTGGGCGCCGGCCCAGCCTCGCCGCAAAACCCCCGCGCAAAAGCTCGCTCGGCATCCCCAATCGATTCCACCCATCGCACGGCGCAACACACATTCTCCACGCCGTCTTTCACGGATCGCCGCGCATCCCGCCCTTCCATTTCCGCGTGTTGCGCCTCCAGCACGCGCAGCCGTTTCGCGGTGGCGGCCAGTTCCTCCCGCTGCGCCGCGGCTAATGCCGCGACACGTTCCGGAGCGGCCTGAAATACGGCGGCCGCTTCGCTCAACAAACCGCTCCGCCGCCGGGCCTCCCGCACGGCCCGCTGGCCGCATGCAAACTCCACTCGCGTATTGCCGCGAATCTTCTCCGCACGCCCCAGAAACAGGCAGCCGATCTCTCCCGTCGCGCGGACATGCGTGCCCCCGCAAGCGCTCAAATCCAGATCGCCGATCGAGACCAGCCGCACCGGCCCCTCCCGCTCAACCGCCTTCCGCGGCGCGAGGCCCTGGGCCGTGGCGTGTATCGCAATGCTTACCGCGAGATTCATCTGGATTCGCCGGTTCACCTCTTCTTCCAGCCGCGCCAGCGTATTTGCGTTGAACGCAGCCTCCCCGGCCGAGCCGGCGCGAAGCTCCACGGTGGCGTTCGCCGCGCCCATGTGTACGCTTTCCGTTTTCCAGCCGTAGAGTTGCACGGCCACCGCCGAAAGCAGGTGCTGGCCCGTATGGTGCTGCATCAGGTCAAAGCGGCGCTCCCAATCCATCTCACCCCGCACGGTCTCGCCCGCCTCGAACGGCATCAGCCCGGCGGCGTCGTCCGCAAATCCAGCAAGGTAATGGAGCACCTCGCCTCCAGACTCGATCACCCGCTCCAGCGGGTAGCCATTCAGCATGCCAAGGTCATGCGCTTGGCCGCCGGATTCGGGATAAAAGGCGCTGCGATCCAGCACGATGCCGCCACCGGCCTCCACGCCGAGGACCGTAGCGGTGAAGTTCTTGAGATAACAATCGTCGTAATAGAGCCGTTCCGTTCGCATCGCCCTCGCACCCCCACGCACGGAGACCGCTAAACCGCCGCTCCGAATGTCCGCTGGTATTCAGCAAGTACAGCCGCGGCGTCTCCATCGGCGATTACCTGGCCTTGCTCGAGCAGGATCGCGCGGCGGCAGAATTCCGTAACCTCTCGAGGCGAGTGGCTGACAAATAGAAAGGTGCAACCGGCGTCGCGGAGGGAGAAAATCCGTTCGCGGCAGCGCGCCTGAAAGTGGGCGTCCCCGACCGCGAGGACTTCATCCACCATCAGAACCTCGGGGCGCGCATGCACGGCGATCGAGAAGGCAAGCCGCATCGTCATCCCCTGAGAATACGTGCGGATCGGCTCATCGATGAACGGCGCCAGCTCGGCGAAAGCGATGATCTCCCCCTCGGCGTCAAGCGTCTCGCGGCGGGAGAAGCCTACCATCGCCGCGTTCAAATGAAGATTTTCGCGCCCCGTAAGATCCGGATGAAAACCCGTGCCCAGTTCGAGCAGCGCCCCCACCGTCCCGCGAACAGACACCCGCCCTTTCTCGGGCCGGCAAAGCCCGGCCACCAGGCTCAGCAGCGTGCTTTTGCCCGCGCCGTTGCGGCCGATCACCGCCAGACTCTCACCGCGCCTCAGAGAAAACGAGACGTCACGGATAGCGTAAAATGGCTCCGGGTTCTTCCGTCCAAACGCTCCAACAAGCAGGTTCCGCAGCAACGATTGTCCGCCGTGCCGCTCAAAGCGCTTCGAGACGCCCGCGAACTCGATCAGTGGCGGCGTCCCGCTTCCGCCGGTTCCTTTCGGGTTGGAGATTCCCCCGCTAGAGATACTCATAGAACCTCCGCTCGAGAGCGCGAAATACCAGCACTCCCCCGATAAGGCTCACTATGGAAACCAGCGCCAGCTTCCAAAGAAGGCTCGCGGCCGGACCCGTATCGTACATCAGGATTTGCCGTAACGCCAGAACCAGCGCGGCCACCGGATTGAACTGATATACATCACGAAACTCAGCGGGAATCGATGAGAAGGGGTAAAAAATCGGCACCAGCCAGAACAGCACCAGGTTGGCTGATTCCACCACATATTTCACATCGCGCAGGTAGATGTTGAGCGCGGAAGTCACGAGCGATACTCCGCAGGCGAAGAGGATGGTCAGCAGCCAGATCACCGGAAGCCAGAACCAATGCACATTGGGTCGGTAGCCGAAGGCAAAAACAAAGGCCAGCAGCAAGCTGAATTGGATCAACAGGTGCAGCGCATTTCCCGCAACCGTGGAAAAAGGGATGAGCACGCGCGGGATGGCCACACGCTTGATGAGCCGGGCGTTATCCACGATGGACGTCGTGGCGGTGAGCCACGAAAGCGTAAAGAAGTTGAAGGGAACGATGCCGCACAACACAAACACGGGAAAATTCGGAATATCCGCCGCCCGATAGATCCGCGTGAAGACGAAGGTCAGCAGCGCCATCATCACCAGCGGATTCAGCAGGCTCCAAAACATGCCGAGCGACATATTCCGGTAGCGCACCCGGAAGTCTTTCAGCACAAGTTGCCAGAAGAGGTTCGGCGCATTTCGCCAGGGGTTGGGCATCGTACTTCTGGAACCCTCCGTCGCGCGCCGGTGGCCCGAGAGGGCGGCGCGCCAGGCAAGGAATCAGCGTAGCACAGCGATTTCACGTTCCGAATCCAGCGCGCCGCCCGTCAATCCATCCTCCACAGCACCTGCACGCCCCCGCTCAACTGCGGACGCCCGCCGGGGATGGTGCGCCGCCTCCAGATCACCCCGAGCCGCGATGGCCCGAGCGGAGCAAGCAGCACATCCCCTTCCACGCCCCTATCGTTCCTCCACGCATGCCAGCCGGTCACGCTGGCCACCTGGAATGCGAAGCGCACCTCCCGCGCCATGCCAGCGGGAACGGCGTAGCGGCCTGCAAAGCCGCCATCAAGATGGTTCCCCTTCCGCGCGATGCGCAATTCGGCGTATTCCGCCAGGTAGCTCCCCTCCGCTACCCGCCCGCCCGACGGCAGCACCCACAGGCCATCCGGCCAGGAACCATCTGGGGGATCATCGCCGGTGGTTTCGCCCGCGCGCGGAGCAATCCACCATTCAACGCACGGTACAGCCTCCAGGGCGCCGCGCGAGCGGCCGTCCTCGCGCCACCGGAGCAACCGGCTCTCCGGCCCGTCCCGATCGAGTTCCGCCCACAATCGGCCGCTGTCGCGATACCCTGCCCGTGAGGATGCGTATGACTCTCTCGCCGCCCGCAGCACGATCTTTTTCCGTCCGTTCTCCGCCCCAATAGCCTCTCCAATCGCCTCGAGTCCTCCAATTCCTCCCGTCAGGCCGGTCCTGAGATTCAGCCAATGAAATCTGGCTCGCTCTCCGACCTCAAGCGAGGCGCGATAAAGATCCGTGCCTCCGCTTCCGAAGCAATAGGCCACCCAGGTTCCGCACCATTCATCCGTCCGTGACGGCGCGCGTGTTCGCGGTTCCTCGCGCGCCTCCCGCTCCCCGGTTGCCCGCGGTTCCATCGGCGATGATTGCGCCGCTGCGCCCGCTGCGCCCGTCGTGTCTGTCACGGTGGCACCTGTCACAGGGGCAACTGTCACAGTGACGCCTGTCGCGCTGGCACCTGTCACGGTAGCCCCTGCCGCGGTGGCGGGTGTCACCGGCTGGCCGCTGTTGTCCAAATCTAAAGGAGGTGCGGCATGGCGATTGCGGACCGCCGTTTCACAACCATTCGCGCAGTAAGCGGGATCGTTCGTATCAGGCGCGCGAGTCTCTTGGATATTCCAGCCTCTCTCCATCCCGCCCAGACGAGGCCCGCCCAGACGAGAGCGCGATACTCTGGCTGTTGCATTAAGCCGTGCACCGTGTGCCTCCGGATGCCGTTGCACCAGCGTCCGTTCTCGCGCGGCGGCGCTCGCTTCCGTCTTGCCGGCTGCATCCGCATCGCGCCGAACCGGCGGGCCATCACTCCGGCTCAGGAACAGCAGCGCCGGCGGAAGGAGAACTCCGGCCAGTAACAAGCGCCGGCCCCATTCCCTCGGAGAGATTTTCCAGCGCCAAGGGCGGAGCGCCTCCTCAAGGACGGAAATCACGATCCCGCCGCCCGCTCTCCCGCGCCCATCTCCCTCTACTTCCGCGGAGGCCGTTTCGCGGCTCTCCGTACGCCCCCGCGTCTCCGCGGCATCGCGTGCTGACCGCCGTTCACGCTCTTCCTCCTCCCGCTCCCAGCGGGCACGCGCATAGCGATCCTGCAGCGTCCGATACGCCTGTTGGATCTCGTGGAAAGAGACCTCTCGCTCACCCGGCGCGAGCCCCGTCTCCGCGCCGCGATGACGGCTTTCGGCATCAGGATGGCGCCGTGCCGCCAGCCGCCGGTAGGCCCGCTTCACCTGGGCGGAACTGGCGTCTCGCGGTACACCAAGAATCGCGAACGGGCTGTCGCTGGCCGCGCGGACGTCTCGACGGGGAGACGTACCGCCTTCCCGGTAAGATCGGCGTTCGCTGGAGATCTTCCGCGCCACTGGCTTCGTTCCTCGAATCTGGCCCGCCGCGGAGTCCGTTCCGCGGCATCCCGCTCTCCCGCAAAAGATCGGCATCGAGCGCCGATAAGGTTAGCTGTAAATCCGCACGGCGGGAAATTTTCGCAACTCCGCAATGGCGGCTTAAAGTTTTTTCCTCTTCCGTCCGATACCAATAGAGGGCTGGGAATTTGAAGGATGACCGGCCATGAGCGGCGGCGAGTTTCCGCAAACCGCCCAATAAAGGAGGAAAACTTGAAACCCCTGATCTATGCGACTCTAATAATCCTTTCGCTCGCGGCATCCAGCTTTGGCGCGGCAATTGGAACCATTACCTCGAGCGGCCGCTTCGAGATGGAAGGAGCCACCATCTGGAATCACGGCACCTTGCTCGATGGCTCGCGTATCGCCACCGGTCCGGCATCTTCGCGGCTGCAACTGACCGGAGGAAATGATCTTCGGCTCGGTACGGCATCTCGCGCGCGAGTCCATGCCGATCGCCTCTTGCTCGAATCCGGTTCCGTCCAGGGCCGGCTTCCGGCGAGCTTCCACATGGAGACCTCCACGCTCGGATTGCGCGTGGAAAGTGCTGGCGCGAACCCCGCCCAGGCTCAAATCCAGGTCGGCGAGCAAGGCGAGGTACTTATTGCCAGCCTGTCGGGCTCGCTCGCGGTGCGCGGCCCCCGGGGTGTTCTGCTGGCGCAATTGCTTGAAGGGAACGCCGTGCGGCTGAGCGCGGCTCAAGGCGGAGCCACCGCCTCCACCAAACTCACTGGCGTCGTAACCCACAAGGCCGGCAAATACTTTCTGACCGACGAAGTTACCGGTGTCACCGCCGAACTTCGCGGAGAGCAAATGGCGAAACACGCCGGCCAGCGCATCACGGCCTCGGGAGACCTGGCCGCTGGCGCAACCCCCGCCGCCGGCGCGGAGTACGTGGTCATCGTCCAAACCATTGAGCTGCCGGCCGCGGTCTCGGGAGCGGGCGTCGCGGCGGGCGCCGG
>CAZXBZ010000138.1:0-8682 GCA_964639135.1 uncultured Solibacteraceae bacterium
ACCCGGCACGCCTCACCCCACTGGATGCAATCCCGTCGAAACCGGTGCGCCCCCAGGAGAGCTTGACAATCTTAGTTTACCATTGGCCCGGACAGGCGCCCGGGTGCTTCCCTGTCCTGGCGCGCCAGTACTCCTTGGCTCAAAAGAAAACGTTCCCCTTGGTAAGTTCCGGTGCGCTCTCGATCTTCGCCTTTGTGAGCGATACCGTCACGCGCCGCTCTTCCCAACTCACCGCCGTTACGCGGTCAATTCCCAACACCACGTCTTTCCCCCGTAGCCAGTTGCCCGTGTCCACCACCAATCGCTCGATCCGCCACGTATCGAGATCCGCCAGAAAATCGTCCACGTGGCCGATCTCCCCGTCGCTTGCCGCGATCAGGTACCCCGCTACTTCCTTCAAGCTCCGTAAGTGCGGGTTGGGATGCGCCTCGTCCCCAGACGATCCGCCGCTTGTCTCCCCGCCGCCGGAGCCGTTTGCCGGAGGCTCCATGGCGTCTTCCGGCAGCGCCGCCAGGCTGGGCAGGGGCGCTCCATCCAGCGCCCAATAGCGCGGCCAGCCGTAATAGAGCGAGAGAGCTTCTTCATGCTGGCGGGATACCGGGCGTTCGCTGGAGACAGGCGGCGAGTTCTCGATTTGCGCCCGGCTCAGCGCGATCGGGATCGATTGCCCCAGCCAGTCCGGCGCTCCCGCCGCCGCCGGCGATATCAGGACCTTCCGCTCCGAGAGCCAGCCTCCCGTGTCGATCACCAGGTAGCGCACGCGCCAATCCTGGTCGTCGAAATAGAAGTCGCTGACCTTGCCGAAAACCTCATCGTTCGCGTGAACTTTGAATTTCAGGAGTTCCCTCAGGCTGCGCATCTGGCTCCCTCCTTCTCTCTTAGGAGCGTGCGCATGCGGTGTTCTGTTTCGGCGTCAAGGGGCCGGGTAGCTGGAGGCAGCCGTATGTATTCCGGGAAAGGCGAGGGGAAGGGAGGCCCGCGGCGTTCCTCCGCGCCGCGGGCAAGCGGCATTTCTAGTCAAAGAAGGGGAAAAGTTTCTTCAATTGCTCGGGGCTCGGCTGAGTACCGTATTCGCAGACCTCGAAGGCCTCCGCGTGCTTCACCTGCTCGCCTCTCTGGGGGCCGTAAAGACGCACCAGCGCTGCGCGCACCGCCGGGTTGACGCGGGCGGCGAAGCGGGGGCCGTTGGCCAGCCACTGCTTCCGTGCTGTCTTGTCCTTCGGAACCTGGTCCAGCATGCCTTGTGTCCACGGCAGCCATTCGTAGAATTGCGAATCCTGGGCGTCGTAGGCGTCGATCTTCTTTTGGAGCACGTCGTCGATGGAAACGGCGATATCCGGCCGGAACGGCGCGGGCTTCTGGAAGCCGTCCGAGTAATAGAGGAACACCGGATTCTTGCGGAGCGGCGGTGTATCGGAGACGATGTTCGGAACGATCACCATGTACGCCGCGTCTTGTACAAGGACGCCTGTATAGCGGTGGTCCGGGTGGTAATCATTCGGCCTTGGCGCGATTACGATATCCGCGTTCCATTTCCGGATGGCCCGGATAATCTGGCTCCGCACCTCGAGCGTGGGCAGCAATTCGCCGTCATGGTTCGGAAGCACCTCGTACTCGTCGATGCCCAGCCGCCGCGCGGATTCCTGCGTCTCTTTGTAACGCCGCACCGCTAGCGCCGCTCCGCCGATGTCCTGATGCCCGGCGTCGCCATTCGTCACGGATAGGAATTTCACATGATGGCCGAGCTGGGCGAACTTCGCCGCCGTGCCGCCGAATTTGATGTCGCAATCGTCCGGATGCGCGCCGATCGCGATGATGCGCAGTTTGCCGTCTCCCTGCGAATACGCGGCAAGCGTGCAGAAGGCGGCCAAAAGAAGGCTGAAGAGGAGGCGTTTCATAATGAGTAATACGCTATCGGATTTGAGCGCGGTTTTCCACTGCCCCAAATCCGTCCGCGCCGGTCTGGGCCGTATGCGCGTCTCGCGCGCGAATCGCAAGCGCGTTTTCGCTCATCATTGGAATTGAGGAGATCTTTGTTTGGAACCCCGTACCGCAACCTTGCTTGAATCGCGCGAACTGGCGCCGGACATACGCCATTTTGTTTTCGCCGTTGAGAATGAGGCGGAACTCTCCTTCCTGCCCGGCCAGTTCGTTTCCTTCACGGAACAAATTGAGGGTAAAGCGATCACCCGCGCCTACTCCATCGCCTCCATCCCGGATGGGAACCGCTTTGATCTTTGTCTGAATCTCGTGAAGGAGGGACGGTTTTCTCCGAGGCTTTTCGGCATGCGCCCCGGCGACACGGTTTCCATGAAGGGGCCGCTCGGCGCTTTCACTCTGAACGATCCCTTGAAGGAAACCGTTCATATCGCCGTGGGCACCGGCATCGCGCCCATTCGCGGCTTGCTGCTTGAAGCCGAGCGCGTGTCCGCCGCGCCCTCCACGCTGATCTATGGCGCGCGCTATGAGCATGGCCTGCTCTATCGAGAGGAGTTTGAAGCCATGGAACGGCGCTTCGGCCGGGATAACTTCCGTTTCCATCCCACCCTCACCCGGCCTTCCGAATCCTGGAAAGGCGCGACGGGGCGCGTGCAGGAACACCTCGAAGCGGTTGTTGGCGACAAGACCGACATTCACGTCTACATCTGCGGGATGAAGGAAATGGTGAACAGCGTGCGTGCCTGGCTGAAAGAGCGGGGTATTGACCGCAAGCAGATTCATTACGAGAAGTACGATTAACCCCCGCCAGCCCGCCGCCAAAGCCCGGAGCGCCTTGCGGCGGGCGCTGTCCGAGCCGTCAGGCCATCCCCGCCTTGCGCTGCCGGTAAATACCGGCGGTGTAGCATCCCGCCGCCCTGGCTCCGCCATCCACGCCCAATACCTGCCCCGTGATGTAACCCGAGGAGGGTAGCGCGAAGAACAGGACGGCGTGCGCGACCTCTTCCCGCGTGGCCAGCCGCCCGGCCGGGATGCTCATGGCGCGCTCTCTCAGCGTTTCTTCGCCGTAGAGCTGTACCAGCATGTCGTTCATTACCGGCCCGGGCGCCACGGTGTTCACTGAAATGCCGTGTTCGGCGAGTTCCACCGCCATGACGCGTGTCAGGCTCTCAAGCGCGGCCTTCACCGGGCCGTACGCCGTGAAGCCAGGCCCTCCCATCGCGGCCGCGATGCTCGAAATATGAATGATTCGTCCGTTCTGGCGCGTCACCATGTCCCGTGCCGCCGCCTGCGAGCAGTAGAGCGCCGCGCTTACATGAACGTCGAGATGCTCCCGCCACGTTTCCGAATGGAAATCGAGAAACGGCTCCATCTTCACCCCGCCCGCGTTGTTCACAAGAATATCCACTCGGCCGAAATGCTGGATCGCCGTCTCGATCAGCGCATCACAGCGTTCCTTGGACGACAGCTCCCCGGCGAACGGGCGCGCCGTGCCTCCCTCCGCCTCGATCTCCCGTAGAGTGGCGTCCACCCGTCCGGCATCCCTTCCGCAGACAAGCACGGAAGCTCCCCGCCGGGCAAATTCCAGGGCCACCGCCCTTCCGATCCCGTTGCTCGACCCCGTGACTACCGCGATCCGGTTCGCAAGGCTCCAGTTTTCATTCATGGATCCATTCTCTCCAACAAGAAGCAGGCCGCGCCCAGCCATAAGGAGGAAGGCCTGGTTATCCCTGGGATGCACGGAGGCAAGCGGAGCAATAGAGGGCGTATTGCTTACAACGAATTACTTACAACGAAGAGGGACTGCACAGCAATCTGGCATATCGAACCCGAGCGGCTTTGCTCAGGCTTGCCCCGCCCTCCGGGCTCCGCTAAGCCAATGCCGCGTGGGCGGCGACAGTGTTCCATTTCGCTATTGCTGACGTAGTTCTTGGGAGCAGATTATAGCCCTCAAGCCCTATCCACATCTGGCCTAATCCTAGCCACTTCTGGCGTCAATAAATGTAGTGGAATTGTTTTTTTGACCCGCTCAGGCCTGCTTTGGCGAATGAGCGGTCGCCATGGAGGCCCCCTCGAGCTTCCGCCAATAAAGCCCGTACAGACCGACCACCACAAAGCAGATCGCCGGCACGATGAAGCCTCGCGACATATCGTAGTGGTCCGCGATGGCACCCATGATTTTCGGCACCACGGCGCCGCCGGAGACCGCCATCACCAGGAACGCCGACGCCCGCTTTGCCCGCCCTCCGAGCCCGTGGATTCCGAGCGCGAAGATCGTCGGAAACATAATCGACATGAAGAAGAAGGTCAGCAGCACCGAAACGCCCGAGGCCCAGCCCAGCTTCACAAAAACCAGCAGGGAAGCCAGCGCGCAAAGAAATCCATAGAGGCTCAGCACCCGATGCGCCGGGAAGTGTTTCAGCAATAACGACCCCGAAAAGCGGCCCAGCAGAAACAGGATGAAGCCCAGGGAAGCCAGATTCGAAGCGCCCTTGTTCGTGAACGCGACGACGCCGTTCGGCTCCGTCAAAAACCAGCCGCTCAGCCAGGTCTCGAGAATTCCGGCATGGGCCGCGAAGTTATCGAAACCCGCCTGCCAGGATGAGGGGATTGCGGGCAGTTCCTCGGTAATGTAGTTGATGAAAAAACTGAAGATACCGGCCTGCGCCGCCACATAGAGGAATTGCGCGAGAACCGCGAAAGTGAAATGCGGATGCTTCCAGACCGAACGGTGGGAATCCGCCGAATCACTCACCGGTTCGTAATCTTCCGCCGGCTTCAGATCCGGAATATAGGCAAAGTAGAAAATTACCGCCAGAACCACCACAACAACCGCGACGCTTACGTAAGGAATGTAGAGGGTCTCCGCTCCGGTGCTCTTGCCGGCCGCGTCGGTGGAGTAGAAGAACATACTCCCGACGATGGGTCCGAAGATCCAGCCCACGCCATTGCAGGATTGCGCCAGGTTGATCCGCGTGGCGGCGTATTTCCGGTCTCCCAGCACGGTGGCATAAGGGTTCGCGACGGTTTCGAGAAACGTCAGGCCCGTTGCGATCAGGCAGACCCCGGCCAGAAACGCCGCGAAGGCCACGTTGTTCGATACCGAGCCGGCCCTCGCCATCATGCTGACTTCCGTCGCCGGGATAAACCAGAGGCCGCCTAGCGCCACCACCAGCAGCCCGACAATAATCCCGCCTTTGTAGCCCAGTTTCGCCGCCAGCCATCCGGCGGGTATCGCCATCAGAAAGTAGCCCAGATAGTGCGCGAACTGCACCCAGGCGGATTGCGCCTTCGAGAGGTGCAACTCATCCTGGAAGTGCTTATCCATCACATCGATCATTCCGTTGCAGAAGCCCCAGAGCAGAAACAGGGAACTCAGCAGAATGAAGGTGAAGGCCAGGTTTCGTCCGTCGGCAAGCGAGAACATACCGCCTTCGCGGGAGACAGAGGGACTGGGGGCGGGGGTATCGATGGCAGCCATTGTGTGGAACCTACACTAGAGGTCGGGTTGCGCAAAGCGCCGCTCGCGCGGCCCCGGCGCAACGTCCAGCATACCGCACGGAAACACATCGGATGGCGGGGAATTCGCGGCCACGCTCGAAGCGGCTACGGAGCCGGCCGCGGATCGCTCGCGCGAAGAGGCAGCAATCGCCCCTCGGGGCTGCGCCGCTCCCGCCCGATGCCCGCCAGTCTTCGCATTTCGGCTGGTGACAGCGCGCGACGATACACGACGACCCCGCCAATGTACTGCCGGGCGCCCACGCCGCGGCCGCTGTGGATCACGCGTCCGATGGTGAAGGGTCCGCCCTCCGCCTCGCTCCGCGGGCGATAAAGATCGTGCCCGAACCAGAACGGATTCCCTTTAAGCGCCGTCAGTTCCCGGTCAACCAGCCTCCACTCGTTCGCCGCGCCCCCTTGAGGAGAAGCCGCTTGGGCACTGGGAACGCCGCGCTTCCAGGTTTCGCGTACTCGCGTGTAGGGGTAGCTCAGTTCCTGGATAAGCTCATTGTCCATCCGCCGGATCAGCTTTCTCCTCAAGGGTCGTCCTTCCGGAGGTTCATAATACTGGTCCTTCGGGAACTCCGGATCTTCTCCTTCCTGAAGGCCATCGATTCGATGCCACTGAGCCTGCCGCCAGGCCTTGGCCGGCCATTGGAAGAACGGGTGTTCGAGCGGGTCTTCAATCCAGAATTCGCCGGCCTCGCCGTTCAGATACGCGGTTACGGTGTTTGCCTCGTTATCGAAAACGAAGCCGGCCGTGCTCCAGGCGTTATCCAGCGCCTCCGCGCTCGCGGCGGATGGCGCCGCCGGAAGCGTCCGTTTTGTCACGGCGAGGTTGCGGGCATAGCGGTCGCCAAACGAATTACGCCCGTTTTCGGAGACGTGGGCCGCGACGGCGCCATCGTTTGCCGCGAGCCCGGCGAACAAGGCGTACTGCCTGCGGCCCCGCTCCACGACGGCGGCCTGGCCCTCGCCCGTCTCAAGGTCGGTGCCCTCGTGCCAGATTCCGGCGATCGCGTGATTTCCGCCCTCGAGGATCATCCAGACCACCATGGAGACCGATTGCCCGGCGCCTCCCGCGTCGAGTGCCGACCCATGAAATGCCTTGCGCGGCAAAAGCAGTACCGGACGAAAATCCGCGTCCGATTCTTCGCTGAAATGGACAGCCTCGCCGAACGGACCCCGGCCGAGGCAGGGGAAATCCTCGTAAGAGGCCGTCCGCCCCCTGTGCCAGTAATCGCGCACGTAATTCACGGCATCGAGCGGCCAGCCCGCCAGGCTATCGCCACGGCGCGCCAGAAATCGCCGTTCCGGTGAATTCTCGCGCAGCGTAAAATCCCAGAATGCCGCAAGCCCCGGAATGCGCACCACCTCGTTCACACGGTCCGCATACTCATCGAGCGGGTATCCCTTTTCCAATTGCGCCGGAGAGTAGGTCGTCAGGGTTCCGGCGGCCGCCAGCGAAAAGAGAAAGACACAGGACCGTAGGAATCGCCGCATTCCTCACATGCTGTCACAGGACCGGGCGGTACCGGGAGCACGACGGAGCGTGGTGGGAATTTGAGGACACAAAACGTGCACTATTCGGAAATCGAGTCTTCCGATTCACCCCAAGGCGTCATGTAAACAATTGATTCCAGGTGGGCTAGTGGTGAGCGCGGAAGGAATCGAACCTTCAACCTACTGATTAAGAGTCAGTTGCTCTGCCAATTGAGCTACGCGCCCACAACTTTTTCAGTCTAGCGCAGGTTGCATGGCTTCCGCAGCCGAAATTCGCGGCTTGATGGGTGGCTTGATGGCCGGAGGTTTTGGAACCGGCCGGATTCCCGCTCGGGCCTCATTTTATTCAGCGCGGTACGGCTCCACGCGCCACCGCCGCTCAGCCGGCGAGATCCGTCGTTTCCCCGGCGGCCGGTTGCTGGAACCAGTTGAAGAGGGTGTGCATCGGGTCCGTGATGACCTGGTTGCCTCCCGTGTTCTTCGCTTCCCGCAGGTTCCGTTCCGCGCGGCCGAGCCAGGTGGTGAGCGTATCGTTTGGGACCAGCAGTGATGCTCCCACGGATATGCTTACCCGCGGCGGGTCCGGGCCGGTATCGAGCGCGGACCCCGCCACTTGCGCGCATAACTGATTGGCGAGCGCCGACAAGTGCTCCGCGTGCGTGTCGGCCAGAATTGCGTAGAACTGGTCATCCCGCCAGCGCCCCAGGAAGTCATACGGCCGCAGGCAGGAGATCACGGTCTTGGTTACCGCTTTCAGCAACTGGTCGCCCACGGCCCGGCCAAACTTGTGGTTCACGTGAGTGAGCCGGTCGACATCAATCATGACGACGCCCGGCCGGCGGCCGTAGCGGATAAACGCATCAAGCGCCTGATTCAGCGCGATTTCAGTGTATTTGCGGTTTCCGGCCTCGGTAAGCGTATCGAGAAACGTGAAGCGCTCGTAATCCCGCGCATGGTCGAGAGCGGCAAGGCCATGCGGGCGCTCCGCGAAAATGTGTATTGCGCCGATGATGCTGCCCGCGCGTCCGCGCAACGGAGCCACCCTTAGGGAAATCGGGAGCCGGTAGCCTTCCTTGTGGTGAATGAAGAACTCTATCTCCCTGGATTGCCCCGTCGCGATTACGCTCTTGTTGGGGTATTCCTCTCCGCGGCGGAGATCCTCATCCGGACTGGAGCGGGGGAAGACCCGCTCGTGGCAGTTCCGTCCCACAACCTCGTCTTTCTTGAAGCCCGAAATGCGCTCCGCGCCCGAGTTCCAGAACCGGATCCGGTCCTGCAAGTCCAGCAGACACACACCGTCGTGAAGTTGTTCCAGCACCTGAGGCAGCAGCGCGGCGTCGGCGGCCGCGGCGCTTGCGGGGTCGGGCGCGGGGGCGCTCGCGGGTTCCGCAACGGCGGCCAAGCGATATTCCCTTGGAATCTCGATGTACGAGGTTCGCTCGCCGAGGGGAATCACACGCGCGAGATGGTTCGCTTGGCTCATGGGGTTTCCAGCAAGAAACCGTATTTGAATTTGGGACGGACGTTCGTTTTGCAGTCCCCCGCTTCGGGCACGGCTTCCGGCCGCTCCCGGAAATGGGTAGAGAACTCCGCCTCCAGAGTATGGTGTTTGCTTTATGAAGTGTCAGGCAAAGAAAAGACGTTTGGTACCGTGAAAAGTTCTAGAGGTACTATTATTCCCGCTCAATGTTTTTAGCGAGAGCTTCCGACAGCGTGACTTCCAGTTCGCGGGCGTGCATGCGA
>CAZXBZ010000139.1:0-8657 GCA_964639135.1 uncultured Solibacteraceae bacterium
TGGCCCGGAACGTGTTGTTCCGGGCCAAGAAAAATTCAGTCGAGAGTATTTGATTGAAGACGGGCCAAGAGATCTGAAATGAAACCGGGCTAAGCCGCCAGGGCGTCCTCGAACACCTCGATCGCTCCGGCCTCGTTCTTATCGAACATTTCTTGCGCTTCGATGCAGAACGCCGTCCAGGGCACTGCCTCCAAGCGCTTCATGCTGATCTCTTCACCGGTATAAACGCAAATCCCGTAGGAGCCGTCGTTGATCCGCTTCAATGCGGCGCGCACTTCGCGCAGAAGCCTGGATTCACGGTCGAGATTGCGGATCGCTAGCTCCCGCTCCGCCGCCCGCTGTACTTCATCAAGAGCATCGGGCGTCTTTTCGATGACGATTTCGTCACGGTTTCTGACAACACGCAGAAGTTCCGTTTCTTTCTCCTGTAGGATTTTTTGAAAACGCTCCAACTGTTGCTTTGTCATGGCCATCACTCCTTCGGAACTGTCTTGTTTTTCAAACTCTGTCGTTGTTCGTTACTCTTGAGTCACGTCCGCGGCACTCAGCCGCAATCCGCACCTATTTTGGTGCAGTACCATGACTTTCAAACGTCCAACACTTGCCATAATCGGCGGCCGCCACGGGGCTGTTTTCCCCCTGGTTTCTTTGTCACACGGTATAGACGACAAACTCTAGCGAAAGTTTCAGAGATTGCCCGAGTTTTTGACAATAATAATTTGCACGTCGCATGCCACATCGCGGGCACCTGTTTGGGCGTTCCGCGTGCCTCCATCGGCGGCCGTCATCTGGCGGAATCTTCCGTTGAGACCGTGGACTCAATTTCATAACTTTCGCGCGCCTCCGGATGCTTCGGACAATGCCATATGTCAAGACTTACGCGAGAATCGAGTTCGTATTGGCTCACCCGTCTTCGTGCCTTCTGAATGCTGATCGGATGAAACCGCGGATACTTTACGGGCAATTGCTGAAATTCGTGAGGCGGACAAAATGGGAAAGGAGGCGGCGGCGTACTATCCGCCTCGCGGAGGGCGAATGCCGCGCCGGGTGCGCTATGGGAATGGAGCGCGGAAAGGCCACAAATTCCGAAATTTCGTTCATCGGTTCGCTAACGGGCCTTCATCTCTATATACTCTTACTGTTATGCGATGTCACATCTTATTTCTCGCCGCTCTTCTGAGCGTTGCCGTGCCTTTCGCGCCCGGCCAGACAAAACCCGCCCGCGCAAAGAACGTTATCCTTTTGCTGGCGGACGCCGGGGGTATCCCCTCTCTGAATGCCGCCAGCTTCTTGGAGTACAAGGCCCCGCAGCGCCTCCATATTCAATCCTGGCCAAATCTTGGGCTGAGCGATACATCGCCGGTGGGCAATTACGTCTCGGATTCCGCGAACGGCATGACTTCGATTGTTACCGGCCAGAAAACGCGTAACGGCGTCATCAGCCAGGGTCCCGATGTTGTGAGAGGCAAGAAGGACGGCACGTGGACGAAGACCGTTCTCGAATATGCCGAAGAACACGGCCTGGCGACCGGCGTGGTGACGACGCAATCCATCGCGGACGCCACCCCGGCGGCTTGCTACGCTCACGCGAACGATCGGGGCAAGTGGGGGGAAATTTTCGTGCAGGCGTTTAAGCCGCGCTTCGGCGACGGAGTGGACGTCGTGATGGGAACCGGGCGGAAACGCATCGGTGAACAGTTGGAGCAACTGGGCACCAGCTTTGAAAAGCTGGCTCAGGAACATAAGCGGCCGATCGTCTCGCGGTTGCAGGATGTGGCGCCCGGGAATATGCGGCCGATCGTGGTCGGGGATGAAATCGACGTGCGGGCGGCGGCGCTCGAAGCGTTAAGCATCTTGCAGAAATCGAAAAAGGGCTACTTCCTGATGGTTGAATGGGATGTTCATACCGACAATCCGAAGGCCGGGCTCGAGCATATCATCGGGTTTGACAAGCTGGCTCGCGAGATCGAATCGAAGGTGGATCTCAAGGATACGCTCATCCTCTTCACGGCGGACCATTCATTCGGTTTCCAGATGGATGGCGGCTCGCTCGATGAACCGCTTTTAGCGGGCTATGACGAGTGGAGCGCTGGTGACCGGAAGGGAAATATACGGCTGAAGAATGTCTATGTGAACCGGAAGCACACGGGCGAGGAAGTCGTCGCGCTTGCCACGGGCGCTGGCGCTTCGCAAGTGAAGGGCTATTTCCCCAATACCAAGCTCTTTCATATCATGCTGAATGCCTGGGGCTTCAAGCCCTAGCCCCGTGTTGTCATTTGGTGGAACCAGGCGGGCATTGGCCAGCGGCGCGCATCGGCCGGACCCCGCCGGGTTCCACCCAGATTCCCAAGTGGCTCGCCTGTCGTTTGCGCGGCAAAGTTCCGCGCGCGCCTCCCGCGCAAGACCCCGGATTCTCTGTAAGCTCCTATTGCCATCGGGGCGGTTTGCGTGCTTTACTGGTTGATGGCGTCCTTATACGGTGGTCACTCCGGGAGCCGGTAGGAGTCTGTAAATCGTCGCCACAGCCGGTGGTTCCGCTGTTTTCGCGGGTGGTCTTTCCGGTGTGGGCGGGCTCGCGCGATATACGCGGCGTTCACCGCGTATTCGATTCCAGCAGGGTAACATCCTGCCAGGGCTATGCACTCCGCCAGTTTCCGTTGCATCACGTGGCAACAGGCTCGGGAGAGCATCCGTTTTAATATCAAAGATTTTGTACGCCAAAATGCGATCCGAAGGAGAGCCGCGCCATGAATACTACAACGTTTCCCAAGGGCATTCCACAAAAGGAATGGCATATGATCGATGCCACCGATGCGGTGCTCGGACGCTTGGCATCCCAGGTCGCCCGGATCCTCATGGGCAAGCATAAACCCACGTACACGCCATTCATGGATACCGGTGATCACGTGGTGGTTGTGAATGCCGCGAAGATCCGCCTTACCGGCGAGAAACTTCAACAGAAAGTCTACCGCTCGCACTCAGGCTACCCTGGTGGCTTGGTGGAGGTGGGCGCTTCGAAAATGAAGGCGACGCGCCCGGACAGAATGCTGCTGCTGGCCGTTCGTGGTATGCTGCCGAAAACCAAGCTGGGTAAGCAGATGCTGACTAAACTGCGCGTCTACCCCGGCCCCGTGCATAAGCAGCAGGCGCAGAAGCCGGTGGAGCTGGCCGCCGCAAAGTAGCGCGCCGCGTCCTTTGCGGACACGGTGGCGTTTCAGGGCAAGCAGTGGATCGGACGAGTTTGAGAGAAGCATAAGGAGCTTGAGTGGCACCCGCGTTTATTCAATATCTGGGTACTGGCCGTCGGAAGTCGGCGATTGCACGCGTATTTCTGCGGCCGGGCGAAGGCAAGTTGCTGGTGAATGGCCGCGGCGTTGCCGAGTACTTCCCGTCTGAGATGGCCCGTCTGATGGTGAAACAGCCTCTTCAGGCTGTCGAAATGGCCGATCGCTTCGACGTGCTGATTAACGCGCACGGTGGAGGGTTGGTGGGACAGGCCGGCGCGGCCCGCTTGGGAATTGCGCGCGCCCTGTGTGTGTTCAACCCCGAACTGCGCGGCAGGCTGAAATCGAGCGGTTTTCTGAGCCGGGACCCCCGCCAGCATGAGCGGAAGAAGTACGGCCAGAAGGGCGCGCGCAAGCGCTTCCAGTTCTCGAAGCGCTAATTGCTTCGATGGTTTCAGGGAGGCCGCGGCGAGAGCTTGCGGCTTCCCGCCGATTGTTGGTGGGATCGCGGCAAACGCTCCCACGATTCTCGGGCGAGCCGGTGCCCGGCGTCCAAGCGGCGCCGAAGCGGTTCTGCTCGATGAGACGCCGGCTGGGCGAAGAGCCCGCCGCCGGAGAGACGGAATCGTCACCCCGACGCCGTCCGCGGTTTCCTGGCGTCCGCCGTAACTTTGCCGGATAAAGTTAGCGAGGATATCGAATCGTGCCCCAAATCACCATGAAGGAATTGCTCGAAGCGGGGGTCCACTTCGGGCATCAGACCAAGCGCTGGAATCCGAAAATGAAGGAATACATTTTCGGCGAGCGCAACGGGATCTATATTGTCGATCTGCAGAAAACCCTGAAGCTTTTCAAGGAAGCCATGCGCTTCGTGGGTGAAATGGCCATCCAGGGGAAGACCGTGCTTTTCGTGGGCACCAAGCGCCAGGCGCAGGAAGCCATCGCGGAAGAAGCCACCCGCTGCGGGATGTACTATGTGAACAACCGCTGGCTTGGCGGCCTGCTCACCAACAACATCACCATTCAGCAATCCATCAAGCGGCTTCGTGAACTCGATCGCATGGCGACCGAGGACGATTACGCCGGCCGGCCGAAAAAGGAAGTGGTCCGGCTCGAGCGCGAGCGCAAATCGCTGGAGCAGAACCTTGCGGGTATTAAAGATCTGAACGGTCTGCCCGATGTGATGTTCGTCATCGATTCCTCGAAAGAGCACATCGCCGTACGGGAGGCTCGCAAGCTGGGCATTCCGGTGGTGGGCATTGTGGATACCAACTGCAATCCGGAAGACGTCGATTACCCCATCCCCGGCAACGATGATGCGTTGCGTGCCATCCGGCTTTTCGCCAGCAAGATCGCCGACGCCTGCGTGGAAGGCCGCGCGCTCGCTTCCGAGCACGATTTTGGAGCGGCGGCGGCGGGTGAAGAGGGCGAGGAAGAGCTGGTTGATTACACCCAGTACACGGATCCCGACTACTCCCGCCAGTTGATGAGCGAGACGCTCACGCGCTCCACCGAAGCAAGGCCGCCGGCCGACGCGGCCGTGAGCGAAGCGGCTCCGGTGGCGCAACCCGCCGAAGAAGACGACAAATACGCTCAGTACGACGTCAGCGACAACGATTAACAGCGAACCCGCTCTTTCCGGCTACTGGAGAGGGCATCCCATGGAGAGGTTAGGTGCATGGCGGAAATTACTGCTCAACTTGTGAAGGAACTGCGCGAACGTACGGGCGCGGGAATGATGGAGTGCAAAAAGGCGCTGGTCGAAGCGAACGGCGATCTGGCCGAAGCCGAAGTCATTCTGCGCAAGCGCGGCGTGGCCGCCGCGGCTAAAAAGTCGAGCCGCGTCACGAAGCAGGGTCTTATCGGGTCTTACTTGAGCGGGGATGGCGCCGTGGGCGTGCTCGTCGAGTTGAATTGCGAGAGCGATTTCGTCGCGCGTAATGAAGAGTTCCAGGCGCTGGCCGCCAATCTGGCGCGGCATATCGCGGAAAACGGCGACTATCCCGAAGGCGCCGCGGGCGTGGCCAAACTCCACGGCGAGGCGTTTCTCGCCGATCCATCCGTGACGGTTGAGCGGCTGATCTCCGACAGCATTGCCAAGATCGGCGAGAATCAGGCGATTCCGAGGCTCGCGCGGCTGGCGGCAGGCACTGACGCCGTCAGCGGACTCGGGCTCTATGTCCACCCAGGCTCTCAGTTGGGGGTCCTGGTGGAGGTGAGCGCCACGAAACCGGAAACCATCGCGCGGCCGGAATTCCAGGAGCTGCTCAAGGACCTCGCCATGCAGGTGGCCGCCGCCGACCCGAAGTTTATCCGGCGCGAAGAGGTGAGCGTGGGCACGCTTCAAACAGAGAAAGAGATCCAGCGCGAACGGGCGCTGGCCGAAGGCAAGCCGGAGAAGATGGTGGATCGCATCGTCGAAGGCCGGATGGCCAAGTTTTACGAAGAGATCTGCCTTCTCGAACAGCCTTTTATCAAGGAAAATACCGTCACCGTGGGCCAGTTGATAGCACAAAAATCGAAGGAATTCGGTGACGAGTTGAACCTGGTTCGCTTTGTCCGCTTCAAGGTGGGCGACAGAGCGGAGGCTGGCGAGAGTCCGGCGGAGGAATAGACGTTCGATGGGCGCTTCTTCGGAAGCGCCTTTTTCGTATGTGAGCCGGGCGCGCCCGCGCCGTTAAACATCCGGGGCAGTGCCCCGGCGGAGAAAATACCTCGTGTCTGCCTTCAAACGGATCCTGCTCAAACTCAGCGGCGAGGCTCTCGCCGGTTCGCAACAGTTCGGCCTGTGCGGCGAGCGCGTCACGGAACTCGCGGGGGAGATTCGGGCGGTCTGGGAACAAGGCGTCGATATTGGGGTCGTGGTCGGCGGCGGCAACTTCTTTCGCGGCGTGGCCGCGGCGGCCCGGAACATGGATCGTGTGACGGCGGACCACATGGGCATGCTCGCCACCGTGATGAACGCCCTCGGCCTGCAGGACGCCCTCGAGAAGCTCGACGTCCCCGTTCGCGTCATGACGGCGATTCATCTGCAACAGGTGGCCGAGCCTTACATCCGGCGGCGAGCCATGCGGCACCTTGAAAAGCGCAGGGTGGTGATCTTTGCCGGCGGCACGTCGAACCCCTACTTCTCCACCGATACCGCGGCCGCGCTGCGCGCGCTGGAAATTCAGGCCGATGTGGTCATCAAGGCCACCGGAGTGGACGGTGTTTACGATAAGGATCCCCGCAAAAACGACGACGCGGTCCGATACGAGACGGTGAGCTACCGCGAGGTGCTCTCGCAGGCGCTCGGCGTCATGGACGCGAGCGCCGTGGCGATGTGCCGCGATAACGGCCTGCCGATCATCGTGTTCAATCTGAATGAGCGCGGCAACATTATGCGCGTCGTGCGAGGCGAAGCCGTGGGCACCGCCATTCGCTAAATCGCGGCATCACCCGCGCTCCCGTCTTCGGGACATCCGCCGCGCGTGTCTATTATCATTGAGAGGACGAGGTGAATCGACGTGCAATTGACGACCGTGAAAGAAGTGGCCGATATCGCCAGATCGCGCATGGATAAGGTAGTGGACGATATGCAGCACGCCGCCTCCCTGGTTCGCACCGGCAGAGCGTCCATCAACTTGCTGGAACCGGTTCGAGTGGATTATTACGGCACGCCGTCCCCCTTGAATCAGGTGGCCACGCTGCACGTGCCCGAACCCACGATGATTACAATCCAGCCGTGGGATGCCTCTCTGATCCGAGCCATCGAAAAAGCGATCCGCGAGAGCGACCTCGGTTTCAACCCCTCGAATGACGGAAAGCTCATTCGCGTGCCGGTTCCGGCCCTCACGGAGGAACGGCGCAAGGAGCTTGTGAAGCAGTTGCATGCCACCGCCGAGGAGCGCCGCGTCGCGGTCCGCGGCATTCGCAGGGATTCGAACGAGGCCCTCAAGAAGATGACCGCCGACAAGGCGATCGGCGAGGATGAGGAAAAACGCGGGCTCGACGAAATTCAGAAACTGACGGATGCCACCATTGCCAGGCTCGATTCCGTGGCGAAAGCGAAGGAAAAGGAAGTGATGGAGGTTTAGCTCGCGCTTCCAGGTTGACACGTGCTAGCCCCTTGGCTATAGTTCTGCTAGAAGGCCGGGTTACGTTCTCGCGCGGATTCCTCTCGCCCCTGCACCGTGGGTGCGCACTCCGTAGAGCTGTTGTCGAGCAGCCTTGAAGGCTGGCCGCCGGCCGGTTTCAGCAGGATGACCGACACAGTTTCACTCCTGCGGCATCTAACTTTACAGGGCCTTCATTTCGTCGTTCCGAGATCGAGAGCATGAACACCGAAGATCACGATCTGACTCCCGAAACTCCTCAAACCGTCACGCACGCGGAAGCCCCGGCAAGCCCGGGCGCCGCTGACCCGGGCGCTAGTGAGACACTCGCCGGGAACACCCCGATACCGCCGGCGCCGGAGGCGCAGCCACCCGCCGGAGACGCGCTCGCGGAGCCATCCGGCGAGGAGCCCGTTTCCCCGGTGGAGCCCGTCTCTCCGGTGGAGCCTTCTCCACGGTCCGCGCCCACCGCCGAAGAACCGCCGGCGGCCCCGGACGTGCCCGGTGCGCCAGTGCCGGTATCCGGTGACGCGGACGCTGGATACGCGGACGCCGCGGACGAAGCCGAGGCGGCGGCCGAAGAGAGCATGAGCGAGATGGAGCGGCTTCTCGACGATTATTCGCAGCCTCGTGCCGGGGATGATGACGTGATCGAGGGCCGGGTGCTCGAGATTCGCGATACGGAGATCATCGTCGATATCAACCGCAAGGCGGAGGGCTCCGTACCCATCGACCAGGTAAAGGACCATTTGGGCAATCTGAAGGTTGCCGCGGGCGACCCGCTCGATGTCGTGGTTGTCCGTGGCGCGGATTACACCAAAGAGGGTTACATCAGCCTCTCGCATGAGAAGGTCGGCCGTTTGCGCGCCTGGGAGAATCTCAAGAAGGCAATGGCCGATGACCTTCCGGTGCTTGGCCGCGTGCTCTCGCGCACCAAGGGTGGCCTCATCGTGGATGTCGGGATCAAGGCCTTTATGCCGGCTTCCCATGTGGACGTGCGGCCCGTTCAGAACCTCGACCAATTCGTCGGCCAGGATATCCCCGTCAAGATTCTGAAAATGAATCGCCGCCGCGCGAATGTCGTGGTTTCACGAAGGGCGATCGTCGAGCGGGAGGTGAGTTCCCGCAAGGAGCAGACGCTCGCCGAACTCAGCGAGGGCGCCATCGTAACCGGCGTGGTCAAGAGCCTCACTGATTACGGTGCTTTCGTCGATCTCGGCGGCATCGACGGCCTGTTGCACGTCAGCGATATTTCGTACGGCCGCGTGGGCAAACCCTCGGAAGCGCTGAAGCAGGGCCAGGAAATTACGGTCAAGGTTCTCAAGTTCGACAGAGAGCA
>CAZXBZ010000140.1:0-8652 GCA_964639135.1 uncultured Solibacteraceae bacterium
GGCGCGCCACCCACGCCATTGGCGGCCGCGATCCGCCAGCACCACCCGCGAAAGATCCCGGCTCTCGGGAAGACCAAGAGCACGTGCCTCCACGCTCTGGAGCGGCACGAACCGCATCCGCCGAAACCAATCGAGAGCATGGAGCCAGCGGGCGGTGCACTGGCAGAAACCGCAATCGCCATCAAAGAAAACCGTGGCCCGCCGTGGAATCCGGTGTCTGATGCGCTCTCCCTCCGCTTTCGCGATTAGGAGCGGGAGATTGGAGACTGCCCGCTCACAAACTTTTTTATGCCGCCGCCGAGCCGCAAAACTGCTTCCGCGGCGCGATAGCCGCTGATGACGGCCCCCTCCATGGTGGAAGGCCAGCCGGTGTCGGTCCATTCCCCGGCCAGGAAAAGATTCCTGTACCGGGTGGCCGGGCCGGGCCGCTGCCCCTCAAAGCCGGGGGACGCGACAAAAGTGGCGCGCGTTTCGCGAATCACATGGGCCGAGAGGAGCTTCGCCCTCTGGACACGAGGTTCGAACTCGGCCAGTTCCCGCAGGGCCAGCGAGATAATGTCTTCCCGCTTCATCGTTGCGAGGGAGTGCGCGGCGCTCACCACGAGGCTCAGCGTCCTTCCGCCGTCTTTGGCGAAATACCAGTGAAGGGTGCGGTCGAGCAGCGCGGCATGCGGAAGATCGGTCACTGGCCGGTCGAAACGCAGGTGAATTCCGGCGATCGGAGAGTGCCGGAATCCATCGATACGCACCCCAAGTTCGGGGAAAAGCGGCGCAAGCCGCTCGTAGGGAAGCGCGCTGATCACCGCATCGGCCGGTATCGAGGCGCCTTGCGCGCGTACCGCTGTCACCTCCTCCCCGCTTACGTCGAACGCCTCCACGGGGGAAGACCGGTGAATCCGGATGCGCGGATGCTTCTCCCAGATTTCCGCGGCGAAAAGATCTTCCAGAAGCACGCTCGGGATGCCTAGTTCGTAATCCCGCGGGCCGCTCGCGAAGCCCAGATAAAGAACGCCCACGCCGTGCCAGGCCGAAATCACATCGAGCCGCTCGTTCAGCGCGCTGATCAGAACGGGCTCCCAAAACCGCCGTATGGCCCGCTCGGATTGGCCGTGCGCATGCAGCCACTCGGCCATCGTAAAGGCGTCCAGTTCATGCCCGCGCTTCCATTCGCGGCGCACCGCGTGAATCCCGCGGGCAATCGCGGCCTTGTCCCGAAGGCTAAGGAAAGGAAGAAAAGCGAACGAAGCCGCCAGATGCAAGGGGGCGGGCAGCACTCCAGGCTTCAGGGTGCCGCGGCGGCCGCCAGGTTCGATGAAATGAAAACGGTCATAAAACCTCACAAGGTGTCTCTGGCCGGTTCGTTCGAGCAGATCGAGCAGATTGACGCAGCAGCGCATCAGAATATGCTGGCTGTTATCCACTCGCTCGGCATCGGACGGCCCCTCGCCGCCGGTAACCCTCGCGCCCGCGGCCTCGTACGATGCGGAACGGCCGCCCAGCATCCGGCGGGCTTCGAACACCTCCACCTCGTGCCCTTCCCCGGCCAGCACCCAGGCCGCCGATAACCCCGCCAATCCCGCGCCCGCGATGACAATCCTCATGGTGCGCTCGGCACGAAGCCCCTATTTCCAGGAATCGGCGCGCCCTCCGCTCGGCGCCGGGCGGAGGGGCTCGCGCGCTGAACCTTGAGAGGTTGGAATGCGATGAAATGCAACATAACGTGAGTTTCGCTTCCTCTTCTAACTACAATAGAGGGTGACAGCCTCATGAAACGATTGCTTTTGCTCATTGCCGCCGCGGTCGCCAGCCTGGCGTTCCCGGCTACATCCGGTGCTCAGTTGCGCGAGGTGCCACGCTGCCAGGAAGGAGTCGGCGTTCCGACATTGCCCCGAATCCAAGGTTACGTGAAGGACGTCTCGGAGAAGGGGATGGCCGGAGTTCGCCTCGAATTGCTGACGCTCAATACCGACGGCTCCATCGGCTCGGCAATTCAGGGTGTCAAGACCGACAGTAAGGGTCATTTCAGATTCAGGCGGCGCAAGGACAACATTTACGCGCTGCGAGTAGCGGCGGACCGGAAATTCGACGATCTTAAGCTCCAGCAGGTAAGCCACGCGATGATGGGTATCGCGGGACCGACAAACCTAGTGCTGATCCTTGAGAAGCCGCCCTGCATCTCATTATCGCTTGCGCGGTAGCGGGGAACAGACCCGCTCGCCGGCGGAAGCCGTATGCCAGTTCGCCGGTGCTTCCTCGAACTCCGGCGCATCCTCGAAGGAGGACATTCATGTATAGCCAGCCTCCTCAAGCGGAGAATCTCCCGTACCAAGCCATTCTCTTCCTTTCCTTTGGCGGCCCCGACGGCCCCGAGGACGTGATGCCGTTTCTCGAAAACGTCACGCGCGGACGCAATGTGCCAAGGGAGCGGATGACCGAGGTAGCGGAGCACTACCTGCAGTGCGGGGGCAGAAGCCCGATCAACGAGCAAAACCTGGCTCTGATCGCGGCGATCCGCCGGGAGCTCGACGCCCACGAGCTTCAGGCCCTGCCCATTTATTTCGGGAACCGCAACTGGCGGCCGTTCCTGGCCGACACCATGGCGGAAATGGCCATGGACGGCGTGAAACGCACACTCTGCTTCGTCACCAGTTCCTTCTCCAGCTATTCCGGGTGTCGCCAATACCGCGAGGATATCCTGGAAGCACGCGCGCGGGTTGGCGCTTCCGCTCCGGAGGTCGATAAGATCCGCGTCTGGTATAACCATCCGCTATTCATTGAGGCGGTGGCGGATCGCGTGCACGCGGCGGCGGGAATGCTGGCCGCCGGGCAGCGCGAGTCGGCCTTGATTGTCTTCACCGCGCACAGTATCCCCGCGGAAATGGCGGACACGTCCGAATACGTGCGGCAACTCGAGGAAAGTTGCAGGTTGGTTTCCGAAGCCCTGGGGGGGCATCCCTGGGAGCTTGTGTATCAAAGCCGCAGCGGGTCTCCGTTTCAGCCGTGGCTCGAACCCGACATCGGCGACTTTATCCGTGAGCGCGCCGCGGCGAACCGGAAAGAGGCTCTCATTCTCTCGCCGATCGGCTTCGTTTCGGATCACATGGAAGTGATGTTCGATTTGGATGAAGAAGCGCGCGAGCTCTGCGACACGCTCGGAATACCGATGGTGCGCTCCTTGAGCGTCGGCACGCATCCCAGTTTCGTGAAAATGATCCGACTGCTGATCGAGGAACGCCTCAGTGACAACGCCCAGAGGCTGGCGATTGGACAATTCGGGCCGAGCCGCGATGTCTGCCGGGAAGATTGCTGCCCATCGCCATCGGCCGTGGCCTCGGGCGTCAGGCCGCGCGGGAAGCCCTGCCTCGCCTAAATCGCGGCGCTGATTAACGCCTCGAGTTCGGCCGCCGTAAGAGGGACCGGATTCGCCTTCATGCTGCTCGACGCGGTGGCCCGCGCGGCGAGGGACGAAGCATCGCTCGCGGCGATTCCCCAGTGGCCGAGCGGCGGAATGTGGAAATCCGCCGCAAGCTCCTCGATCCATTCCAGGGCATCTTCCGCCCGCGCGCTCCGGTTGCCCGTCAGCAGCGCGGCGGCCTCCCGGTAGCGGTCGAGAGCGGGGGAACCAGGCTGCCTCGCGCGCAGCGCCCGCAGGTTCGTTCGGATCGCGTGCGGCAGCAATGCGGCGCACACGGCTCCGTGCGGCGCGGGGAATTGTCCGCCCGCGGGAGCGGCGAATCCATGTACGGCGCCGAGGCCCGCATTGGCCAGCGCAAGTCCGCTGAGCAGACTGGCGAGAGCCATGTCCGCGCGCGCGCCGAGATCGTCCGGATGCTCCACGGCCTGGCGCAGCGAGCGCGCCACCAGAGGAATACCTTCGCGGCAAAAAGCGTCCGTCATCGGGTTCGCCCTTGTGCACACAAACGGTTCGATGAGTTGCGTGAGCGCATCGAAGCCGGTACAAGCCGTAAGCAACGGCGGCAGGCCGAGGGACAGGACCGGATCCACAATCGCCAGAACCGGCAACATCCCGGCGCTTCGCAAGCTGGCCTTGACGCCGTGTTCCGGGGAGCCGAGCACGGCGTTTCGCGTGACCTCCGCTCCCGTGCCGGCCGTGGTCGGAATGGCGATGAATGGCACGGACCGGTTCAAGAGCGGCCTGCCCTTACCGATCACCTCAAGGTAATCGAGAGGGTCGCCAGGGTTGGCGAGCATCGCGGCGACAGCCTTGCCCGCGTCGATCGCGCTGCCGCCGCCACACGCCACCACCACATCGCAGCGCTCGTTATGCGCCCGCTCGCTTGCCTCGCGCACCCAGCCGACGACGGGTTCGCCGCTTACCGCCTTCTGAATGAGCGCCATGCCCGCCGCCTCCAGGCGCTCCCGGACGGCGGCGGCTCGCGACGCATCTCTCCCAGTGACAAGCAGGGCGCGCCCGCCATAACCCGACGCCGCCGTGCCCGCGCCAAGCGCCGTACCCTCGCCAAAGAGGATTCGCGCCGCCGTCGAGAACTCGAACCGCATCGGCTTACCAATCCTCGTCTTCGGGGAAGAGGTTGTCGAATTTCACGCTGGCGCGCGGTTCCGCCATCATCTCCGCCACGGCATCGCGCCATTCCCGATAGTGAGCGGTTTCCTTGTGCCTGGCCGGCGCGTCCGCGCTTCGGTAGACCTCCAGCAATTGAAAACGGGTGGGATCGTCCAATTGCTGGATGAAATCGAAGCGGGCGACACCTGGTTCGAGCGCGCTCTGCCGCACATTCCGCATGGTGGCGGCGATGAACGCATCCACGAATTCCGGTTTGACATGGATTGAAACATGAACGATGAGCATGGGACTCCAGCTTCAAGAATCTGCGCTCTATTATGACGCAGAGCGCGCCGGGCTTAACGGCCGTGCGCGAGGTTTAGGGGCGTCCGCCGGACCCCGCGGAGGGACCGCAGCCTTGTGGCAGTTCGGAAACAAACCGCTCCACGCGGTAACCATCGGCTTCCGCCCGGAGCAATCCATAGACCGAGCGCATCCGTTCGTACGTTTCGCCGGCTCGGACGTGAACCCAGACCTCCCCCTCGCGCGGACATTCCCCAAAGCTGACCAGCGCCGTCCGGAGCCGGGATTCCGGACCGCCGGCGAGTTTCTCGTGCCACTTGCGAATACCGCCAAGTTCGCCGCCGCTCACCCAGTGCTGCGCTTCCGCCCAGGGCGTCGACACCCATTCGTCGATAAAGGAAAGAGGGTCCCCCTTGGGCGGCGGCAGCACGCGGACGCCTTGCGCTTCCTGCTCCAGCCGGACGGTCTCCTCGCGGCTGTGGCGTTCCGTGTCGAGCGAGTATAGCGTGCGGTACACGAATTCGAAACCGCCTGGAGATACGTTGATTTGCGGAGACGGCTCCTCTCCGAGGAAGGCGAGGCGTTCCCTCTCGAAAATTCTGAGCGGACGGTAGGGATGAGCGTCCGGCTGAAAGACACGCATCTTTACCGGACGCCACAGGGAGGAGCAGCCGCCGCTCGCCTCGATCGTGGCGATGCGCAGCGTGCCGCCCCGCGGAGCCGGCTCCGCGGCCATGGCGAATGTGCCCGCCAGATCCGCCACCGATTCAAGCGTGTTTTCCCTGGCGAAGGCGAGCGATGCCTCGAAGCCGCCATCGGACGCCGGGACCAGGTGGAAGTAATAGAGCGCGTAATCGGAACCGCAGGCAAGATGGATGGTTGTCTTCAGGCCGAGCCAATCCGCCGCGCCTGGGATGGCAAAGAACTCGGCGCTCGCCCGGGGCCGCGCTCGAGGATCCGTCTGGCCGGCGGGGAGAAGCGGGAATCCGGCGTCGCTTAGCCGCCGTCCGGAAAGCGGCGAAACATCATCAAGACTGCCGGCAAGACGCGCATTGTCCGTGACGCTTCCGATCCCGTAATCCCTCAATCGATGCCGCAACCGAACGGTTTGCGCGAGCACATCCTTTGATGGCGGGTTCCGTGCATCTTCCTGAGCGGTGAGGCTGGCAAGCTCCTGAAGAGCGGCGCGCAACTCCCTGGGAGTTGTCACGGCCGCGGAGATCGTGGGGAACAGCAGCGATAAGACCAGAACGATAAGATATCCAGGGCGGAACATCAGGCTCTCTGTAGCCCAGAGTATCGGAAACTAGCCTCCGATGGCATACATTGGACGCGGGGGCGCCACAAATTGCGTCGAATTGATGCTGTGCCCCTCCCACTTTTCCGCCACCGTGCGGCGAATGGCGGCCTCGATGTCGTCATCCGTGAAGGTTCCGCGCAAGAGCCTCTTGACGTCGGTCTCCTCAATGGCGAAAAGGCAGTAGCGTAGATGGCCGTCGGCGGTGAGGCGGATCCGGTTACAGTTCTTGCAGAAGGGCTTGCTGATGGAAGCGATGAATCCTACCCGGCCAATGCCGTCGCGGAATACGTATTCGGTGGCGGGGGCGCGCGAATCTTGGCCGGAGACTGCGTCCAGAGGGCCGATCCCCTCCGCGAGGATTTCGAGAATCTCATCGGCGGTAAGCACGCCCGCGCGATCCCAGATACCTTGTGCGTCGAGCGGCATGAACTCGATATAGCGCACTTCAATCCCATGCTCCCGGCCGAACAGCGCGAGGGGCACGATGTCGTCTTCCACCAGCCCTTTCGCCGCAACCGCGTTCAGTTTCACCGGGAGACCGGCTTCGAGCGCCGCGTCGATGCCGTCCAGAACGCGGTGAAAGTCGTCGCGGCGCGTGATCTTGATGTAGCGCTCCCGGTCGAGCGTATCCAGATGGACGTTCAGCCGGCGGAGCCCGGCGTCTCTCAGCGGACGCGCAAGATTCCGCAGCAGCACGCCGTTGGTGGTGATAGCGATATCCTCAATCCCGTCAATGTTCGCGAGCATCTCGACAAGCTCCGGCAGATTCTTGCGCACCAGCGGCTCTCCGCCGGTGATACGGAGCTTTGTAACCCCGAGGTTCGCCGCCACGCGCGCGAAGCGCGCGATCTCCTCGAACGAGAGGATATCCTCGCGGGGTTGAAACGCGATGCCCTCCTCGGGCATGCAATAGAAACAGCGGATATTGCAACGGTCCGTAACGCTGATGCGAAGGTTATCGTGAAGACGTCCGAAAGTATCGATAAGCGGAGCCTGATCCATTACAAAACCCAGAAAAGCCGGTCGCGATCGCGGGAGAGCGAAGCCCCTTAGTTCTTGATAGCCAGCATACGCTCAATCGGCCGCCTCGCCAACTCGATCGTCTCCGCGGAGAGTTCGACACGGGGTTGAAGATCGCGGAGGCAATCGCGCAGCTTCTCCAGGCTGTTCCGCTTCATGTAGGGGCATTCACTGCAATTGCAGGCTTCGTTCGCCACAAAATAGAAGTGTTTCTCCGGCGCTTTCCGCTCGAGCGATGTGCGCACGCCCGATTCCGTCATCACGATCCACTCCGCCTCCGGCGCGGAGACGCAGTGGTTGATAATCGCGGAAGTGGATCCGACGAAATCGGCCATCCGGAGCACTTCCGGCGGGCATTCGGGGTGAGCCGCCACCTTGGCGTTGGGGTGCTCGAACTTCATCTGGGTCACGCGGCGCGCGGGGAAGGTGGCATGGACGATGCAGGCGCCTTGCCAGATGCGCATATTCTCACGCCCGGTCTGCCGCTGGACATAGTTGCCGAGATTGATATCCGGGCAGAAAAGAATCGGCTTGTCAGCCGGAATGGAATTCACCACACTCACCGCGTTGCGCGAGGTGCAGATAATGTCGCTCTCGGTTTTCACCGCGGCCGACGTGTTGATGTAGCTAACAACGACGTGATCTGGATGCTGTGCCTTGAAAGCGCGCAGGCGGTCCACCGGACAGCTATCCACCAGGCTGCATCCGGCTTCCCGGTCCGGCACGACAACCAGGCGGTCCGGATTCAGAACCTTCGCGGTTTCCGCCATGAACCAAACTCCGCAGAACGCGATGACGTCGCCGCTGAACTCCTTGGCGCGGCGCGCCAGTTCAAGGCTATCCCCAACGGCGTCGGCGACATCCTGAATTTCCGCTTCCTGGTAATGGTGCGCGAGAACGATGGCGTGGCGCTGCTCCTTCAATTCCCGAATCTCATCGGCAAGGGTGACAGTTGGAATCATGGTTCGCCCCCAGTAGCTTCATTGTAACAACCGGGGGACTGGCCTCCGGCCTTACACGTATATGGATGGGCGCGGGACGGATTTGGCTGCACGGCCGCGCTTGGGCCGTTCGCGTGAGTTGGAATGTTCGCGTGAGCCGGAAATCCGCCGCATCGCGCTAAGCCATACCAGAGGATGCGTCGCGAGCGCGGACAATTCGTACGCTCACGCAAAATTTTCGCCGCCGTCGCTCGCCATTTCACGAGTAGTGGAATAGTATTGTCGGAACGAACGGAATGTTCGAAATTCATTTCTAGTCTGGATTCGAGGAGGAGCCATCGATGGGAACAACGAATACTGGGGGCAACCCCGATCCGGGTGGATATTCACCACCGCCGGCGGCTTCAAGCGCCGGGTTACAGCAAAATATGGCGGCCGTCCAGGGGGGTCCGCGCGCCGTCGCCTCCGCCCGGGGGAGCGGGGCCCTCATCGCGCCGTCGGCGCGGCGTCAGGCCGGCGTGATCGGGTTGTGGCGCTCGCTGAAGCAGCGGTCCTTGCCGGCC
>CAZXBZ010000141.1:0-8618 GCA_964639135.1 uncultured Solibacteraceae bacterium
GCGGACCAGCGCGGCGAGTTCGTCATTCGCGGGAATCTCCACGCGATAGCTCAGGTTGCCTTTTCGCACTTCGCCGGCCGCGTGCAGCAGCGTGGCGATGGGGACGCTGATCTGCTTCGCGAGCAGGGTGGCCACCCACGTGGCGATGAAAAGGATGAAGAGGGTGAGCAAGGCCATCAACTGCAGATAAAACGCTCTCCACTCGCGGCGGTCGATGGCGAGCTGGTCGTACTCACGCAGATAGCGCACAATCGCCTGGTCGCGCCCGGCCAGATCCTCGGGGAGTTGGGCCGCGACAACAACAAAGCCGAGCAGGTCTTCCCCGTTCTTCACCTCGATCCGGGCCAGGCTGCGAGTGCCCGTGACTGGCACGAGGCTTTCCGCTTCTCCGCACAGCGCGAGCCGGCGCTCGTCCCTGTTGAGAATGGCGGCATCCGGGATGCCGTACTCCTCGCATAACGGCCTTAGTACGGCGTTCAGGTTGACGCCCTGCCGCATGCCCTCGCGGACGCGATCGGACGAAGCAATCAGGTGAGCTTCAATCATCGCCTTGTGAGCGATCTCGCGCTCGACGGCATTGCTGACGGCGATCAGATGCTCCTTAATTCCCTCTCCCGGCCGGCTGAACCACTTATCCAGGTTGAAATTCAACACGGAGATGCTGAAGAGCACGAGAAAGAACGCCGGGAGCACGGTCAGGCCGATCGCGCCGGCCACCAGCTTTGTCTTAATACGAGAACCTTCACGGCTGCTCTTGCGCTCGAAATAGAGTTTGATGACCGAGCGGAAGAGCAGAAAGCCGACGATAAGGGTGAGCAGAAAGACGAATGTGGAGATGGCCCAGAACAGGAACGCCTGGTTTGTGGTGGCCGGGCGCAGAGCGCCCATGGAAAAGGAACCTTGCCAGACCACGAGCGCGGTCGAAAGGCCGAGCAGGAGGAATCCGGCTGCAAGTAGAAACCGCTGGCGCATGGCGGGACGCTGCCCGTATTATAAGCGGTCTGGCTTGGAAGGCGGCCCTTCCCGGTGGGAGTGGCGGTGTAAAATCCTTGATCCGCCGCGGCTTGCGCGATCCGCCTCGGATCCGGTTTGGCGCGGCGCGGATGTCTTCGAGTTGCCGGCGCTTTTTGGAATCGGGCAATCGAAACCAAGGGCGCCCGATGGCGAGCGAAGCGCGGGGCCGCCTCTAGTGCTGCGAGGTCCGCATGGTGCGGAATTCATAGCGCTCGATGGCCATTGCGTAGCGCGCATTATCCGAGCGGACGACGCGACCGAGCGTCACCAGTTGGAGCGGGCACTTCTGATCCAGTTGTGCCGGCCAATTGATGGAAAGCTCCAGTCGCTCTCCCACCGAGAGAGCGGCGTCGCTTGTGAAGTAGACGCCCTTCGAACTGATGTCGATGGTCTGCCCGCGTCCGATCTCCGAAGAGTTCCGGATGCTCAATCGCTTGAATCGCACTTCCCGGACAATGGGAAACCGGATCGATGACCGCTTATCCCGGTTGCGGGCCTGGACTCGTGTTTGTGGTTGTTCAGTTAGCATTGGCATATTCGGTGTACCCAGAATCCCGTATCGAAGGGCAGCGTTCAATAGGACTTTGGGTTCAATTAAGCTGGTACGGAAGTTTGTCCGTTTGCGGTACTTTCTCCTAATGACATAGGCTATCCCAAGCACTCGCCTTTCTGCTTGTACTCCGGGATTTTCGATCCAGTATTGCTTCCTCCCCCTTTCGCTCCAGGCCTGGAGAAAGAAGGCCATTATATCCTTAATCGCTTGTTCGAAGGCCGTTTTCGTCGATTATTCTCGCGTGCCGCGCCCGCCGCCCGGCGGACAGGCCAGAGCGAAAAACCGGCGGAACGTACCCTGGGAAATTCCAGGGAATGGTAGCACGAGCCATTGAAGATCTGGAATAAATTCTAAAAGCCACAAAACGATAATTCTTGGGGTTCCTCCGCCAAACAGGATTTTTTTCTGGATTCATACGTATTTTGAGCGATAAATTTCGCGGGGATGAAGAAGCGTCCGGTCCGTGGCGGATCACAATAGCCCGCGTCACCGGCGAAGGGCTTTCGCGCGAACAGGATCCGGAGGGATAAGTTTCAAACGGCATCGTAGCTGGCGGCACACCTACAGATCGGTTGTTTTGCCGGATTTCTTTATACTTTTGTCTTTCCCCTCCTTGCTTTCGCGAGACGCGCGCCACTTCTCGATTTCTTGCATGCGTTCTCGAATGCGGGATTCGAGCCCCCGCTCCGTGGGGAAGTAGAAGCGGGTGCCGCGCAGCCGTTCCGGCAGGCATTCCATGGTGGTGAGCGCCGAAGGGTCGTCATGCGCATGCTGGTAACCCGAGCCGTAGCCCCATTCCTTCATGGCCCGGGTGGGGGCGTTTCGCAAATGCAAGGGCACGGGCTCCGGGACGCCGCCGCGAACGAGGGAAGTGGCGGCGTTCGCCGCGCGATAGGCGGCGTCGGATTTTTGCGCGAGGGCCAGATAGATGGTGAGTTGTACGAGCGCCTGGTCCCCCTCGGGAATCCCCAGAAAATGGACCGTTTGCATGGCCGCGATCGCCTGTTCCATGGCCCGGGGGTCGGCAAGGCCGATATCCTCTATGGCCATGCGCACGAGACGCCGCGCGAGATACATGCGGTCCTCGCCGGCTTCAAGCATCCGCGTGAGCCAGTACAGGGCGGCGTCCGCCTGCGAGGAGCGCACGGATTTGTGCAGCGCGGAAATTATATTGAAGTGCTCTTCCCCCCGCTTGTCGTAATAGAGGGTGCGCTGTTGCAGCACGCGGCGCACGGTCTCCTCGGTGACCTTGCCGCCGTCCGCCGCCGCGGCCAGCGCCTCAAGGATGTTGTAGGCGGCGCGCGCATCGCCGTTGGCCTGGCTGGCGAGCGCGGCCAGCACGTTTTCCGGCACGTCGGGCATTCCCTTCAGCCCGCGTTCTTCATCTTGGAGCGCCCGGCGCAGGAGCGTCTTCAGGTCGTCCTCGCTGAGCGGTTCGAGGCGATAGACGCGCGACCGGGAAAGCAGCGCGGCGTTGACCTCGAACGAAGGGTTCTCGGTGGTGGCCCCGATAAGCACGACGTCGCCGCGTTCCACGTAGGGCAGAAAGGCATCCTGCTGGGCCTTGTTGAAGCGGTGAATCTCGTCGATGAAGATGACGGTCCGGCGGCCGAGCGAGCGGTTGCGCTCGGCCTCTTCCATCACCGTTTTCACTTCCTTGATGCCGCTCAGCACGGCGGAGAACGGGATGAAATCCGCCTTGGTGTGGAGAGCGATCAGCCGCGCGATGGTGGTCTTGCCCACGCCCGGCGGCCCCCAAAGGATGAGGGAGCCGATGCGATCCGCCTCAATTTGGACGCGCAACGGCATGCCTTCGCCGAGCAGGTGCCGCTGCCCGGCGCACTCCTCGAGGCTGCGCGGCCGCATCCGTTCGGCCAGCGGGCGCGGCGCTTCGCGATCAGCCCCATGGGGCGGCTCGTTCGAGAAAAGGCCCATCCGGTCTCCACCTCCTCAATCTTGATCCGGGCGGGCGGATCCGGCCGCGTAGAGCGCGATGGCCGCGGAAATGGCCGCGTTGAGCGATTCCACTCCCTTGGTGGGGATGTGGAAGGGGGTCGCGCGGCGCGCGAGTTCAGGTTCGACCCCCGCCCCCTCGTTCCCAATGGCGAGCGCCGCCGGAAACCGCCAGCGGAGTGCATCGAGGGGCAAGCCCGCTCCGGCGGAAGCGGCGTAGAGGTGAAGCCCGTGGCGGCGGACGCGATCGATGAGATCCGGCGTCGTAAGCCCTTCCAGCACGGGCACGCGGAAGCGGGAACCCGCCGAGGCGCGCAGCAGTTTGGGCGAATCCGCCGAAGCGCTGCCCGCCAGGAATAACGCGCCGGTAGCACCGAAGGCTTCGGCGGAGCGCAGAATGGCGCCGGCGTTGCCAGGGTCCTGGATGCGGTCGAGCACCACGATCAGACGCTGCCCGGCGAAAAACGCGGATGGGTCCGCCGCCGGGCGTTCCACCAGCGCGAGAAGCCCCTGGGAGGTTTCGACGGACGCAAGCGAGCGGAGCGCGCGGCCGGCAAGCGGAACCCACTCGCCGCGATAGTGCTTGAAGCGCGCCTGGAAGTCCCCGAGACGCGAGGCTTCCGCGTAAACCACCGGCACATGAAGACCGCTGCGAAGAGCTTCACCGAGCAGCTTGGGGGATTCCGCAACCCAGAATTCGCCGTCGAATAGCGTGCCGTGCGCCAGGCTCTTGCGCAGCCGTTTGAGCGCCGCGTTAGCAGGGCTTTCGACGGCCGGCGCGACGCGTCCCGATTTCCCGGCGGTGGCTGGCATGTGCCCCCATTATCGCCCAGTGCCGCCGGGGGCACGCATTGGCGAAGGCGCGCGCCGGGCGGTGTCCCGCCGCTGTTACCCCGGTCCGCCCGGTTGCATCCAAAAGAAAAGACCCATGCCCATCTACGAATATCGATGTCTTCACTGCGGACGGAAGTTTGAGAAGATTCGCCGTATCACCGAACGCGATCATCCGGCGGAGTGTCCAGAGTGTAAATCGAAGGAATCGGCGCCGCAGGTTTCCGGCTTCGCGACGGCCGGTTGCGGGGAGGGCGGAAGCCGCGGACGCTTCACTTGAGCGAAATGAAGGGGCGGCAGTTTGCCGCCGGTCACGATACTCACCGCGTCCCCCGGGCGTTTCCATGGCTTTCCCTTGGCCAGCCGTTTGAATGGCTGAATGGCGGCGTCGCGAGAGCGGAACTCCATGGCCGTGGTTGGCCCGCATACCGCGCGGAAAGAGCATTCTCGTTGCGTTAGCCCCGCGGGATGCGGGCGCGGCTCAGTTTCCGCTCGCCGGCGCGCCGGAGCTTTCGGAATCAGGCTTGGACGGGATGATGAATACGGTGTCGCCGGGGCGATAGAGGTGCAGGTTCCGGCGGATTTCAAGTTCCTGGTCGCTGAAATTCTCTTTAAGATTCTTCAGCCGGTCCCGGCGTTCATCCAGGCGCTTTTTGAGGTCGTTATTTTCGATTTGCAGGTCCCGGATCCGCTCCTGGTTGTGCGCTAGCGCCACCAGTTCGCTCCCGAGGTGCAGCGCCAGCGGGAAGATCGCGGCAACCCCGCACACGATGGCGAGCAGGATGAAGCCGCCGCCGGAACCGCGCTTGCGCCGCGCGGGTTTGTTGGACGCCTTGCGGCCCGCGAAATCCGAACGAGAATTTTGAACGAAATCCCGCATTTCGAACAATACTTAGTTTATTCCATTCAATTCGGAAAGCCACAACTATATGCCTAACAAGATCCTGGTATTTTCAACCGCGCCGTCCGCGGAAGCCGCTTACACCATCGCGCGCGCCGTCGTTCAGGAAGAACTCGCCGCGTGCGTGAACGTCCTGCCTGGAATTACCAGCATCTATCGGTGGCAGGGAGCCGTGGAATCTTCCTCGGAATTCCTCCTGATTTTCAAGACCCGCGGGGCGCTTTTCGAGGCTCTTCGCGCTCGCGTCGTCTCGCTGCATCCCTACGACGTCCCGGAGGTGATCGCCATGCCGGTCACGGCGGGACACACACCTTACCTTGAATGGATCGACCAATCCACCCAGGAACCTTAGACCGAAATTGGATTTTTTCGGCGGAGCGTTTCGTTCCGAGTGGATCGCATGAGCCGGTGCGCCGGGACAAACATATTGCGCGCGGGCGCCGCCTCGTGATGGAGTAGACGGACATGTCCGCGCGCGCAACCTCGTTCGCAAAGCCGGCCGGTTCTCGGGAGGAGCGGCCAACCAGGGTCCGCCATGGAGTCCTGCTCGCGGCCGTTACCCTCGGAATCATCACGTATATCGACCGGGTAGCGATCTCGCAGGCCGCGCCGTGGATCACGCACGACCTCGGATTGACCTCCACGGAAATGGGCGCCGCCTTTTCCGCATTCGCCTGGGGTTACGCGCTGTTCGAAGTCCCCGGCGGGTGGCTTGGCGACTGGCTGGGCGCGCGCAAGGTGCTCACGCGCATCGTCGTATGGTGGAGCGCGTTCACGGCCTTTACCGGCATGGCGTGGAACCATGCCTCCCTCGTGGCCATCCGCTTTCTTTTCGGCGCGGGCGAGGCCGGCTGCTTTCCAAATCTTACGAAGATGTTCACGGCGTGGCTTCCCCAGCGGGAGCGCTCGCGGGCGCAGAGCATCATGTGGATGAGCGCGCGCTGGGGCGGCGCGATGACGCCCCAGCTCGTGGCCTGGGCGCTGCTTTTCATGAACTGGCGTCATACGTTTCTGCTTTTCGGCGGCATCGGTATTGTCTGGGCGGTGCTGTTCTTCTGGTGGTACCGCGATAAGCCGAGCGAACATCCGTCCATCAACGCGGCGGAATTGGCGCTGCTGGGCGATGCGGAAGAGAATGCGGTCGGCAACGCTCGCGTGCCCTGGGGCCGCCTGGTGGCAAGCAGGGATGTCTGGCTGCTCTGGATCCAGTATTTCTGCGTTTCCTGGGGATGGTATTTCTACATCACCTGGCTCCCGACCTATCTGAAGAACGCGCGAGGGCTGGAACTGAGCACGAGCGCGCTGCTCGCGGGGCTGCCGCTCTTTCTCGGGGGAGTGGGCTGCCTGGCGAGCAGCTATCTGGTGGGGTTCGTGACGAGGCTGACCGGGGATACGAGCCTCGCGCGCCGCTGGGTCTGTTCGATCTCCTTAACCGCCGCCGCGGGATTTCTGATGGCGGCCGCGCTGCTGGGCGATCCGCTCTACGCGATGCTTGCCATGGGGATGTCGAGCTTCACGAACGATCTGACGGTGCCAGCGGCGTGGTCCGCGTGCATGGATATCGGCGGCCGCTTCGCGGGAACCACTTCGGGGTCGATGAACATGATGGGCAATCTTGCCGGAGGCTTGGCCCCGCTGGCGGTGGGCCTGATTCTCGACCGGTCGGACAACAACTGGAACCTGGCGCTGTTTGTCTCCGTGGCCATCTATTTTCTCGGCGCTGTCTGCTGGATTTTCCTGAACTCCCACCATCGGATCGACGAATCGGCCGAAGCCTAAATCCCGGGAATATCTGGCCGTGGAAGACGCCCGTAGCTCCGAGCCAGCAACGCGCCTCCGGCGACCGGATCACGGGAATATCCGCCCTCGAGGGTGGCTGCAACTCCGAACCCGGAGGACAACAGATTCGCCCCGCTGGCGCCGCTCCAAGCCCAAAGGGCGCCCCTTCAACGAAGAGCGGCGAAAGCGTTGCCTGCCCCTCGACCCGAAGCCGGGTGCATCGTCCCCGAAACTTCAGTTTCCTTACCCTGTATCTGAAAGTAGGCGGCAGATGAAGAATAATCTGAAATATCACTTTTGGCGACTATAGCTAAACGGTTATAATCTAAAGTCGTGGCCTGGGAAGTTGAAGGGACCGACGAGTTCGCCTTCTGGTGGAAGGCGTTGAATGAGGACGAGCGGCGGGACGTGGCGTTCGTCGTCGATCTTCTCGTCCTGTATGGACCAACACTAGAGTTCCCGTATTCTTCCTCGGTCATCGGTTCGCGTCACGGCCACCTGCGCGAATTACGTGCGCAGCACCGTGGACGGCCGTATCGCGTGCTCTATGCCTTCGATCCCCGGCGGACGGCTATTCTGCTGCTGGGCGGAGACAAGACGGGCGACGAGCGCTGGTACGAAGTCCATGTGCCTAAGGCGGACGCTCTCTATGACCAATACATCGCGGAGTTGCGAAAGGAGGGGCTGACATGAAGACGCATAAGTGGGCGGACCTGCGTCGTCAAATGAGCGCGGAAGCGCGGCGGGAGGTCGAGGAACGCGTAAACCGAGCGGCTGTCCATCTTGACCAGATCCGCCGGGCGCGGGGCATGACGCAAGTGACGCTCGCGTCGGCGATGGGCGTCTCGCAGGCACAGATCGCGAAAGTGGAGCGCCAAGCCGACCTCTACGTCAGCACGTTGCGGCGCTTCGTCGAAGCGATGGGCGGCGAACTGGAACTCGTCGCGCGTTTTCCGGATGGAGAGTCGGTAGCCGTAAACGTCGCCGAACCGCGCGATAGTGAAGACGAAACCGCGCTGGCGAGTTGAACAGCATCCTGACGGATCGCTCCGACTGTTCACCCAAAATAGAGGAAGACTCGCCTGAGCTCAAATCAGCACGGTTCACTGCACGCCCGCGCGAAAGTGAAGCCGGGGGGAGAGATTTGCCAGTCGAGATCATGAGATCTCAAAAGTCGACAAACAACGAGGGCCCCATGGGGTGGTATCCGACGCGTGGTGACCTTGGGCTGCCCGCACCACATCACGCATGCCGGCAGCTTCCGCCGCGGTCTCTTCTTTGACGATGGAGCCCGCCAGACCTGCCCTGCTCGCCGGTCATGCCGCAGTCCGCCAACTGCGCATCCTCGGTAATTGCTTAATGACAAACCACGCCCATTGGATTGCCGTCCC
This sequence comes from uncultured Solibacteraceae bacterium, assembly GCA_964639135.1. GTDB lineage: Bacteria > Acidobacteriota > Terriglobia > Bryobacterales > Bryobacteraceae > JACTMJ01. The sequence continues at coordinate 8,423 of CAZXBZ010000141.1, forward strand.
CACGTGCGCTGGCTCTGTCTCGCTCACCATACGCGGTGCCGATCGCGACTACTCTCGCTGGCCGAACATCCGCCTCCATCGCCGCGGCCACTCCTGGGAAAACCGCTTCTTTCCGTGTCCCCTCGATCTGACCTGCTCCCTGAAAACTGAGCCAGCCTAAACTTGAAAAAACAAGGAAAGGCAGGAAGGGATGAAG
>CAZXBZ010000142.1:0-2312 GCA_964639135.1 uncultured Solibacteraceae bacterium
CTGCTTGTGCCCGCCGGTTATCTGGAGCATTCGCATCGAACCTCCTTCTGAATCACCATGGATCCGGTTACGAACTCTCTCGCCGCCTTCGCCCTTAGCCGCACCGGGCTCGGACGGCTGGCGCCTCACGGCGAGGCGGCGATCATCGTGGCCGCGAACCTGCCCGACCTTGATGTTCTGAGCGTATTGGCGTCTTGGGGAAACCTCATTTCCTTCACCGGCGGGCCGCTGCATTCGGTTCTGGCGGCTCCCTTGCTGGCGGCGCTTCCGCCCGTGCTGTTGTGGCTGTTCCGCCGGCGGGAGATGCCGTTCGTGAAGATCTGGGCGCTTGGCCTCGCCGGGCTGGCGCTGCGCCTGGCGCTCGACCTCACGAATACGGGCGGCATTCAGCTCTTCTTTCCATTCGACCGCGCCTGGCTGCATCTGGATATTCTTCCCTGGTTCGATCCGTGGCTCTTTCTGCTGCTTCTTGGCTTCGCGTTCTGGCCCTGGATCAGCTACCTCGTGAACGTGGAAATGGGCATCCGGGAGGTGGCCGGCCGCGGGGCAGCGTTCGCAACGCTGCTGCTGGCTTTTGGCTACATCGGCTACCGGGCCTCAAACCAGGCGGAGGCCCTGAGTGTGGTACGGAACCATAACTTCGGCGGGGAGACGCCGTTGCGGGAGACTTGCTTCCCCGATACGTACAGCCTCGTGCGCGTTCATTGCGTAATCGAGACCGATTCGTACTTCGCCAACATCGATTACTTCACGGATGAGGACTTCGATGCCGGAGACGCCGAATTGCTCCGGAGACAAACCCGCCCGGCATCGCGAGAGGCTCAGTTCCAGAGCGTCTGGTATACGCGGCTTTTCCGCCGGCTGCGCATGCCCTACTGGACGGCGTTTCCGGCTGATTTTCCCGCTGGCGCGCATGAAGTGGAGATGCGGGATCTGGTTCTCGCGCCGGAACCCCACCCGCGTTTCCGGCTGCGCATTCTGATGGATGCCGAAGACCGGCTGATCGAGGAATCGCTCGTGGTGGATCTCCTTGAGTTCGGGGAGTTTGAGGTCATTCGCGAGCCTTGATTCGCGATCCATGCCATGGCAAAGGTTTGAGGACCGCAAGCGATCGCTTGTGCATCCGCGAGGCCCCTTACTCCGTGGCGATCTCGATCTTTCCGAGTACCAAGTTGGTACAGGCGGAACCTACTACGGCACAATTCAGAAGGTTTGGTGCCCAAATGCGAACTAACCTTGAAATTCTGGAATATTTTTTCAAGAAATCATGACTTATTTGCTCTGTGTTTATATAAATCTCTAAAAATGTATCAAATGTACTACCTTGCCAGGACCAAGGTACTGTGTACTAAGGCATTTAGTTTCATTGACTTAGGTCTTTGCCTACCCCACTATGGGGGCAAGCCAGGAAGCGGCGGGGGTAAGGAGCCTCCCCCTAATGGCTGAGAGAGGAAAGGTCAAAGTGGAAAAGAAACGAATTGTTCATATCGCAATTCTCATGGCCGCGCTGCTCATCGCCGGATCAACGGCGGCAAGTGCCGGGACGATTGAGGCAAAGGTTGTGAGCCTTATCGCCTACGGGGAGATCCAGATGAGCATCGACGGTGGCGAAAGCTGGGATAACGAATATGCCGGAAGCGTTCTGATGGAGCGGACGGGCGGCACATCGCCGATCGAGTTGTTGCCGGATCCAGTAAATTTTGTCACCTTCTGCATCGAACCGCGCGAGAGCATCTCGCTGGGTAACACCTATACCTGGGAGGTGGAACCGCTTTCAAAAGGCACCACCAGCATCGGCGGCATGGGTGAAGCGAAGGCCGAACTCGTCCGTGAACTGATCGGTCGGCAATACCCGGTGTGGGGAGGCACGCCCACCGATCTGCAGGCGGCCGCGATCCAGGTGGCGATCTGGGAGATCGTGGAGGAGACTTCTGGAACGCTGAACGTGTTCGACGGCAGCATCCGTTACCGGAACGAATCCTTGGCGGGGACGCTTGATCTCGCGCAGGCAATGCTGGACGAACTGGACGGGACCGGCCCGATGCCGCGTTATCTGTACGCCCTGACGAATCCCACGCAACAGGATATCTTCGGGATGGCGATTCCTCACGGTGTTCCCGATATGGAGACTCCGGAGCCCGGAACCTTTGCGATGTTCGGCGGAGGACTGCTCTTGCTGGGCCTGATTCGCGGACGCCGGCGTGTGAAGTAGCTCCGCCAGGATTCGCTTGAACCTTTTGTCTCTTTACCGTGGAAACCGGACAGCCGGAATGCCGGACTGCCCGGTTTCCACGGATAGTTTCTCTAAAGCG
>CAZXBZ010000142.1:2412-8607 GCA_964639135.1 uncultured Solibacteraceae bacterium
ACCTTGCGACGATTTCGCCCGACGGCGAGTTGAAGCGGGCTGGAATGAAGATAATCTAGTACTAAATCTCAAAACAGGTAGCAATAGACACTGCTTTCATGCCTGTTCGTGAGAGCCTGCCCTGTGATGATTGAATTGCACGGACCGGGAGCGCTAGCTTTCGTGGAAGATGCCCCACAAGGATGATCAATCGATGCTCGAATTGCGAGACAACCCTGAAGTAGAAGTAGTTGAGAGAATCGTTTCCGACTTTCTCCCGAGCACGCCGGAAAAGGTGATCGCTTTTCGCCAGCTGCTCCAGTCTGTACAGTTTGCACAATCGGTTGCGCCCCATGCATGGAGTGTCAGTTTGCACCCTAACAGGCATGTGCTCTTTCGGTTAAATGTTGGCCAAGTTGAAACACTCATCGTTGGGGGTGGATGGATTCGATTTTGTTGTGTTGGAATCCTCGGTGAGCCGCCCTTTGTCGGCGACTTCTTTGAGGAGCGTATCCGCCCCTATGCCTCGGTTCGCGCTCCCCAATGTGCGTTTATTGGTGCGTTGGATGAGTTTGTACTTGTAGCAGCAGCGCTACGGGGCGGCCACGAAAAATTCATTGCCGCTGCCGGGACAAGGAAAGATGGGCTTCCCGTGCGTGGAACTCCGTTTGCGAAGAGTCATTCTGCTGGACTCATTATTTATGCCGAAGCATTCATCAATGGCATACCTTTAGTGGATGATCGTCGGAAGAATGAAGGGGACACGGTTCAAGATACATTTATCGAGGGGCGCCATATCCTCCGACCTGCGGACACTTACGAACGTAACCCCGCTGCCCGGAAACGCTGCCTCGAACACTATGGCGCGGTTTGTATTGTCTGTGGTTTCTCATCAGAACGAGTATATGGCGATCGGGTCCGGGGACTGATTGAAGTTCACCATCTCCACCCACTGTCTGCTACTGGGGAAGAACACTCCGTCAATCCGATCGAAGACCTGCGGCCTGTGTGCCCGAACTGCCATGAGGTAATTCATTCGAAGACCCCGCCGTATGCCATTCGTGACATCCAGAACATGCTCAGGACGCGGAGCAGCCTGCCGAGCGGATCCTCATCGCTACCGATCGAGAGATCCTTCGCCAAAGGCGACGTGGATTGAATTTGTCATCGTCCGAGCCCGAACCAGGCTTTCGCAATCAGATTCGTCAAATGAGGAATTTGGCTGGGTTTTCGTATATCCGTGGTGTGGATTGAGCGGCTGGATTTCCGGCGGCGGGTGCCGTACCGGCCTAACAAGGTCTCACATGAAAGACAAAAGTAAATCTCGTCCACTCTTTGCCACGAATTGCGAAGGCTGGACTAAGTGGCGTCTTTGCCGCGAGGCTCGAAATCGAGCGATGCGGAATTGATGCAATAGCGGAGGCCCGTCGGCCTCGGGCCATCCTCGAAGACGTGGCCCAGGTGCGCATCGCAGCGGCGGCAGAGAGCCTCCACGCGGCGCATGCCGAAAGAAGTATCGATTTGTTCTCTGACGCTTTCAGGCGCAACCGGCTGGTAGTAGCTGGGCCAGCCGGAACCGGATTCGTACTTCGTTCTGGAATCGAAGAGCGGCGCGCCGCAGCATGCGCACGCATAGACGCCATCCTGCTTATGGGCATTGTACTTGCCGGTAAAAGGGCGCTCCGTGCCGCCGTTACGGGCAATCTCATACTGTTCGGGGGAGAGCGCCTCCCTCCACTCGGCATCGGATTTCACAATTTTTTCCATGACGGCACTCCTTGCGTGTCTTCTCCAGACGCGGCGGCGGGGCACTCGCGGGAAGCGCGAATCCACACCGGCAACGCCTGGCCAAGCGGCTGCTCCGCCACTGCGTGCCGCTGCTTCGCGCTCCTCCAGCCAGCGCGGCTCCACCCCGTTTTTAAGATGCGGCAGCCGCCGGTCCCGATACCAAGAACCCCGTCTTTGTTGTGTTTGCCGGAAAGGCTCACGTGAAGATACCATTCGGTGATAACTTGGCTAGTTCATGGGCATTGATCTTCATCCACTCGACTGGGCCGTCATTTTCGGCTACTTCATCCTCATTCTGGTGATCGGCCTCCTCGCGGCGAGGCGCGTCAAGGATACGCACGATTACTTTCTGGGCGGGCGTTCATTCAACGTCTGGATTGTGATCGCGCAATCGTTCGGCGTCGGCACCCACGCCGAAATGCCGGTTTCGCTGACGGGAGCCGCCTTTCGGAGCGGTTACGCCGCCATCTGGTATCAGTGGAAGAACCTCTTCATCACCCCCTTCTATTGGATTCTGGCTCCGATCTTCCGGCGCTGCCGCTGCACCACGATCGGCGAATTTTACGAAAACCGTTACGGGCATTGGATGGGCGCGGTCTACAGTATATTCGCCCTCTGCTACTTCATCTTCAATCTGGGCGCCATGATGAAAGGCGCGGGCAAGCTGGTGAGCGCCGCCGCCGGCGGCACCGTGGACCCCAATACCGTCGTCTGGGTGATGACGCTCACGTTTTTGGCTTACAGTTTTGTTGGCGGATTATTCGCGGCGGCGTACACGGATTTCGCCCAAAGTTTCTTCATCATCGCGCTCTCGTTCATGCTCGTTCCGCTCGGTCTGGCTGAGATCGGGGGGTTCACGGCTATTCGCGAACAATTGCCGCCTGAAATGATCTCAATGGTGGCGCCCGGCGACATCGGTATCTTCATGATTGTGGTCCTGACGGTCAACGGCCTTATCGGGATCATGGCGCAGCCGCACATGCTGGCCGCCGTTGGCACGGGGAAGGACGAATTCACCTGCCGCGTCGGATTTGCCTACGGAAACTTCACGAAGCGCTTCTGCACCATCGGATGGGCGCTGACGGGCCTGATCGTCGTAGTGATGGTGATGCGGCATGGCGTAACGCTGAGCGATCCGGAACTGGCGTTCGGTTACGCCACGCGGGCGCTGCTTGCTCCGGGCTTTGTTGGGTTGATGATCGCGTGCGTGCTGGCGGCCAACATGAGCACATGCTCCGCGATGATGGTGGATGGCGGCGCGCTGTTTACACAGAACCTCTACCGCCGCTACATCCGCAAGGAGGCGACGGACCGGCATTATCTGATGGCGGGCCGCTACTCCGGCCTGGCCGTGACGGCCTTCGGCATTGCGTTCGGGTTCTATGTGGAGAGCGTTCTGGAGGCGTTTCTGTTCACCGAGACGATTGCCGCGTTCATGGGCATCAGCATGTTCGGAGCAATGTGCTGGAAGCGAGCCAACCGCTGGGGCGCGCTCACGAGCCTTGTCACCTCCTCGGTGGTCTTTTTCTGGATGACCGAACATCAGTTTGGGGAACTCTTGAAGTGGGATGCCTGGAACTGCATGGTGGCGCTGGGCGTGGGTTTCACGACACTGATTGTGACGAGCCTTCTGACCCCGCGTGAATCCGAGCAGATCACCGCGCCATTTTACGATCACCTCGATACGCCCAGCTATCTCGACGAGGCGAGCGGCGAGGAAAAGACGCTCCACGAGGAGGGGCACGAACTGCTGATCGTGAAGCTGGGCGACCTCCGCCTGAACGAAGGTCTCGGCAAGTTCTATCACCGCTTCCGGGTGGATATCAACGGACTGGTGATTGCCTTTGGAGTGGTAATCGGGTTGATCGTCCTGGCAAGATGGATTGTCTACCTGCCCTAGGAAACACATCCCAGGACTTTGCCGGAGCCGGCCATGCCGCCTATTCCGTCCGCCATTCAATCCGAAGGTGGTATCGATTTTCACCAGCCTTCGGATCGTAGATGCGGAGCACCATGCGGAAACCGTTCCCGGCGGACGGGCGCTCAATCAGCACAAAGCTGCCCCGGCCGTCCTTCTTTGTGACGTCCAGCTTCTTGAAGGGCTTGGCGGGGAAAATTCCCGTGATTTCCGTTCCCGCGTTCCGGGGCTCGCGCCCCTGAAGCGTTTTGTAAAAGGCCGTATTGTTTTGGACGCGAACTTCGGCGGCGCCATCCACATAAAGCCGGATATCGAGCCGGCCAGCCTGATCGGAGCCATCGTAATCCCGGGCTTTCGCGAGGGGCAGCGGCACAATACCGGCATCGGCGGGGACAAGAGTCACTTTCGCCTTCGCGATCTCCGCCAGCAGGATCTCATTTGCGCCCGCGTTCCGAAATTCGGCGGTGAGTTCCGGCGTGCAGGCGAAAGCGATGCCGTACTGCGAAACAAGCCCGGCAAGAAGCGCCTGATCCTGATTGCCGCGCAACGTGGCAAGAATTCTCTCGCGCGTCACGGGTTCCTCATCTCCCGTGACGGCTTCCCCGGAAAAGACCGTGACCTCCGGGTCCGCGAGCGTCTCCTGGGGCGGACTCCCGTTTTGTGCCGCCACGGGCGACAGAAGCGCCACCGCTAGCAGAAACTGGATGCCCAGCCGCCCCGCGCCGGGTACCGGAGAAAGCTTCGGAAGTGTCATCGGCGAGAAACCCCGTTCCGAGATCATACAGCGGAACCACCCCCGAACGCACGGCCGGGGCTTTCCAGTGTCACGCTATCGCGCGAGCCGGCCGGCGTCACGGACGCCATTCATCTGGCGGGAAGCACGATACTCGCCACGGCCTCGTTCGCGAATTCATCCGACACACGAACCGCGACGACCGAGCCCGGCGTCGCATCGGAGGCCGCCAAGTGAAGGACGTAACGGAGCGACATTGCATCCGACAGTCCATTTTCCGGTTCTATACGAATCCACTCTTTCCCGTTCACCGAATAGTGCGCCTGCTTCACGGTGCTGCGGTCGTCAACGGCCCGCCAGGCAATTTCCGCGCCCGCCGCCGTGTGGCTGGCGCTCAGTGCGTCAACGCTTGGCTTCGTATTGTCGATCGTGAAAGGGTCGGTGACGGCCGTGCATTCAAGGGCTTCGGCCGGCACGTTCGAATCACGGTCCGACGCGGTGATTCGTACCTCGTAGTGCCCATCCGGCCACGCGTTCGAATCCCACGAATACCGGGGCTCCTTGAGGTCTTTCACCAGTTGCAGCCAGTCTGACGCGCCAACGGGCCTGATTTCCAGCGAATAGCCAAGATCGTCCCGCTCCGCGTCTTCCGCTTCCCAGCGAACGCCCACATAGCCTTTTGCATACTGCATGGAGAGGCTCGCTCCCGCGCCCAGGGGAAGCGGGGCGGGGCGGGGACGGTTTCTTGCCGATAGCGGCTGCAGCGTGATCTTATCCGAAGGTGCAATGGCAAGCAGCCGCGGCGGGAACGTGTAATTCGGCGGCGTCGCCTCGGTGGCGACGATCCGTGGCGGTGTATTCTTGCGGCGGTAAGCCAATTCGACGGCTCTCAATTCCGGAGCGTGCTCCGCGCGCTTGAATTCGGCGCGCCACTGGGCATACCGGGCCGGATGGACGGCGATGGCACTGCCCGCGCCGGCTCCCACGCCCGAAGACCAGGCGCTCCAGGTCTTTTGAGGCCGGTTGACGTTTCCGCCGCGGACTTGCACCGTCAGCGAGCCGGCGTCCGCCTTGCCTTCGACGCTCACTCTGCCCCAGCGCGCGAAAAATTCCGAATCGAATACTTCGCTCTCGAAGGTCCCGCTTTCCGCAAGCAGCGGACCCGCCTTGTGGACTTTCCCGACGTTAGCCGTCGCGAAAACCAGACCGCCGCCTGGGAGAGCCAGCAGCGCGGTGATCTGCTCCACGGGCGCCTTGAGGAGCGAAACATAAGCCCGGCCGCCCTCGAGGCGGAACAGTTCCCCCTCATTTCCCGTTCCCAGAACGATGTGGTTGTTCGCATCCACGGCAAGGGCGTAGACGATATCCCGGTCGCTTGTCCACACGGTCTCGGGGAAGCCCTCTCCGCTGATGCGGATGACATCCGCTCCGCCGGCGGCGACGGGGCGGGCCGCGGCGGGCGCGGGCCGAGCCGGTGACGGGGAAGCGGGAGCCGCCGGGCTTGGCGGCGCCGCACCCGGCGTGGCGGGAGACGGGGCAGGCTGGGTGGCGGCGGGTACGGGAAGGACTCTCGGCGTTGTCCCCCGTTTCGAACCCGCCGCGGCCAGGAAGATCTCGTGATTCCGATTGAGCGCGAGCGAGGTGATTTCCTCCCGTGCCGCCTGGTAAAGGACGAACGGCTCTCCGGCTGGGGATACGCGCATCACCAATCCGACGGGAGCGGTGCCAGCATAGATACGGTCTTGATCGTCCACGAGCAGAGAGCGCACGTGCGTTT
>CAZXBZ010000143.1:0-8525 GCA_964639135.1 uncultured Solibacteraceae bacterium
GCGACGTGGCCCACCATGAAGCCGCGGGTGGCGCCGCTGAAGCGGCCGTCGGTGACCATGGCGACGGAATCGCCCAGACCCTCGCCGACAATCGCGCTGGTGACGCCCAGCATTTCGCGCATGCCCGGGCCGCCCACCGGCCCCTCGTAACGGATCACCACGACGTCGCCCGCCTTGATCTGGCCGGTGGTGACGGCGTGCATGGCGTCTTCCTCGCGGCCGTAGACGCGAGCCGGACCGCGGTGGAGTTTCTTCGCGATGCCGGTGACCTTGATGACGGAGCCGCCGGGCGCCAGATTGCCCTTGAGGATCACGAGTCCGCCGGTGGCTTTGATGGGGTTGTCGAGGGCGTGGATGACGGTTTGCCCCTCGGTCTCAACGGCCAGTGAGGCCTCTTCGGCGAGCGTCTTGCCGGTGACCGTCATGGCGGAGCCGTCAACATAGCCGCCATCGACGAGACGCTTGGCGATCACGGGAATGCCGCCGGCCTTATCGACATCGGGGGCGGTGAAGTGCCCGGCCGGCTTCAAATCGCAGAGCAGCGGGGTGCTTTCGCTGACGTCGTTGAACTCGTCGATTTTGAGATCGACGTGCGCTTCATGCGCCATGGCGAGCAGGTGCAGCACGGCATTGGTGGAGCCGCCGCTCGCGGCCACCGAGGCGATGGCGTTGCGGAAGGCGGCCTTGGTGAGGATGTCGCGCGGTTTGAGATCCTGCCGCACGGCCTGCATAATCACCTCGCCGGCGTAGCGGGAGACGTCATTCTTGCGGGGGTCTACTTGCGGGACGGCGGCCGTGCCGAAGGGCGAGAGGCCGATGATCTCCATCACGGTGGCCATGGTGTTGGCCGTATATTGTCCGCCGCAGGCGCCTGCCCCGGGCGAGGCGCAGTTCTCGAGTTCGAGCAGTTCCTGGTCGCTGATCTTGCCGGCCGCGTGGGCGCCGACGGCCTCGAACACGTCCTGAATGGTGACGTCGATGCCCTTGTATTTCCCAGGGAGGATGGAGCCGCCATAAAGCAGCACGCCGGGAACGTTCAGGCGGATGAGTCCGAGCGCCGCACCCGGGATGGTCTTGTCACAAGCCACAAGCGCGATGATGCCGTCGAACATGTGGCCGCGGCCGACGAGTTCGATGGAATCGGCGATCACCTCGCGGCTGATGAGCGAGGTCTTCATGCCCTCGGTGCCCATGGTGATGCCGTCGCTGATGGCGATGGTGTTGAACTCCATGGGGGTGCCGCCGGCCGCCCGGATGCCTTCCGCCACGTAGACGGCGAGGTCGCGCAGCTTGTAATTGCAAGGCATGGTGCCGATCCAGGTGTTGGCGATGCCGATGATGGGCTTGCGCAGGTCTTCATCGGTGAAGCCGATGCCTTTGAGATACGCGCGCGCGGGGGCGCGGTCCCTGCCCTGGGTAATGGTGTAGCTGCGTAACGCTGGATTTTCCGGCACGGTGACTCCTCAAGAACAATTGGTCTTAAAACAGCGAGTATAGCGCGCGAAGTTGCGGCCAACGAAAAACGGGCTGCCTCGTACGAGGCAGCCCGAGTACACGCATCAAGGGGAAGGACTCCGGTCTATCGCTCGATGCCGAAGAAGAAATTGCTCCAACCGCGGCCTTGAGCGTAGCGCTTCACCTGGACGAAGATCGCATCTTTTTGGGCGCTCTTCATGAGGTGCGCGAACTCGCTGACGCTGGTGACGGGCTGCCGGTCGATGGCCACGATCACATCTCGCGGACGGATGCCGCCGGCCGCCGCCTTGCTCGAAGGAGACACGCGCGTAACGACCACGCCTTTCACGTCCGCATCCAGGCGGAGTTCAGAACGCATATCGGCCGGAATCTCGGAAACCGAGACGCCTTCAAGACCGCTTTGCGAGGTCGCCTCCGGCGTCTCGTTCGAGAACTGCTGGTCGAGCGCGGTGAGCGTCACGGGCAGCGTGAGTGCCTTGCCGTTACGGTTCACCGTAAGGTCGATCTTCGAGCCGGGTTTCATCATGGAGATGGTGTTCCGCGCCTGCATGCTATCGCGCATTTCATGGCCGTTCACCTTGGTGATCACGTCACCGGCCTTCACGCCCGCCTGCGCGGCTGGTTTGCCCTCCACCACTTCGTTCACCATCGCGCCGTAAGGCCGGTCCATGCCAAGCGCCTTGGCCATGGTGGAATCCACTTCCGAGAGCATCGCGCCGATCATGGCGCGCTGCACTTTGCCGTTCGCGATGAGTTGATCCATCACGAAACGGGCCATGTTTACGGGGATGGCGAAACCGATTCCTTCATTGCCGCCGCTCTGCGAGATGATCGCCGAGTTGATGCCCATCAGGCGACCGTCGACGGTGATGAGCGCGCCGCCGGAGTTGCCGCGGTTGATGGAGGCGTCGGTCTGGATGAAATCCTCATAACCCGCTTGGGGAGTACCGCTGTTCTCGCCGGTGCGGATGATGCCCATGGCGCGCCCGGTGGCGCTCACGATTCCCATGGTGACCGTTTGGCCGATACCCAGCGGGTTGCCGATGGCGAAAGCGATATCGCCGACTTCAACGGCATCCGAATCCGTGAACTGGATGGGCTCGAGGCCTTTGGGGTCCACCTTCAGCACGGCGAGGTCCGTGGGCGGATCGGTTCCGACAACCTTCGCCTTTTCAGTGCGGCCATCGGAGAAGGTCACCGTCACTTCGTCGGAATCCTCCACGACGTGGTTGTTGGTGAGGATATAGCCCTCGCTACTCACCACCACGCCGGATCCGGCGCCGCGCCGGCGGCGGGAGCCGTCGTCATTCGGGTCCTGCTGCTGGTCGCCCTGGCCGAACGGATCAAAGAACGGGAACGGGAAACGTTGCATGCTCCGCGTGGGTACGCGATCGACTTTTTCCACGAGGACGTTCACCACGGATTTGCGCGCCTGCTTCAGCATGGGTGCGAAGCTGAAGCTGGCCTTTTCGAAATTGGTATTCTGGCCGTTCGCGTGTACCGTATTTTCCACGCGGCCGGCATCACCTTCAGGTGTCGCAAGCGCGTGGATGATGAGCGATGAGCCGATTGCCAGTGCAGCGCACAGGACGACGCCCGGCAGATAGCGCTTCATCTGAGTTTTCATATTTCCTCCAAAAACGGGGTCTTGCGTGTCGCCGAGGGGGCTTGCTGCTCTGACGCGAATCGACGAAAGCGACAGGTATCCATACTCGGTGCGTTTTAGAAATCTAAACCCCTTAGACGCACGGATCTTGCTTCGGTTATACCTGATTTTCGGCTCCTGGAGCATCCGTGCCGGACATAGCCAAGCCCGGCCGGGCGCAACCGGAAACGCTGAAGCATCGGGCGTCCCAGGCCCAAGGGTTGTGAGCGCGGGGTAGCGCGAAACGGAAAAGGTGCCGTCCGGTCTGGAGCGGACGGGGTTTACGCGCGGCCTCCGCGTTTGTATGACATATCCAGAGCACGTCGCGTTCCAATTTCTTTCAAAAAATGCAATCCGGGGCGGAAGACCTCGAGGGCCGCCGTCCCGGCAATCCTCGTGAAACACCCCGGAAAGCCTCGCGATTTGGTGAGAATTTCGGGACGGGAACGGCACTCAATCCTGCGAGTGGAGGTCTTTCGACGCAATCCGTTCTTTCTTCCGCTGCTGGCGGCGCTCGTTGGGATGAGCCTGGAGATCGCGCTTCCGGGAGAGCCGGGCTCGTACTGGCCCGCGCTGCTGCTTGTTCCGCTGCTGGGCTGGGCGTTGCCGCGCGCGGGCCGGCCCGTGAGTTCCGTTTGGATTGCCGGCACGGCCGCACTTTTTCTGGGCGGGTTCTGGCTCAGCCTCCATCCGCTCGCCGCCGGGCCGCCGGTGAACGCCGAACCCGGAGAGCGGGTCGTGGCCGAAGGCTGCGTGGATTCCGCCGTCACCCGGACTCCGGAGCGCGTGCAGTTTCTGCTGAGAACGCGGGATGGAGCACGGATCCAGGCCGGCGTCTACCCGCGGGCGGGGGAGACGCTTCCCGTCATTCGCCATGGGCAGGTTTTGGAAGTGGAGGGGCGTCTGCGCGCGCCGAGAAATTTCCGGAATCCAGGCAGTTTTGACTACGAACGATACCTTGCGCGCAAGGGAGTGTTCTGGCTCATCTCGGCAACCGGAGCGGAGAACCTGCATACGAGCGGGCTCCCGTGCGGAGCGTCGCCACTCGCGGAAATACATCGCCTTCGGGAAGCCCTGCTTGCGCGAGCGGCAACCCGCTTTGAGGCGTATCCCGAAGCGAGAGCCTGGCTCTCCGCGATTTTGCTGGGCGACGATTCGATGCTGCCCGAGACAACGCTCGAGAGCTACTGTCTTGCCGGCGTCTACCACGTGCTGGTGATTTCAGGCCAGCACGTGGCGATCCTGGCCGCGGCGTTTCTGCCGTTCTTCCGCCTGCTGCCCCTGCCGCGTTCGATGGCTTGTTTTCTTACCGCCCTGCTCTGTTGGGGGTATGCTCTGGTTGCCGGTTATGAAGTGCCCGCTCTTCGCGCCGCGATGGCGGTGACGCTTTACCTCGCGGGCTCGCTCGTTTTCCGCCGCGCGCGGCCTCTGAACCTGCTCGCGCTGATCGCGCTGCTATTTCTGGCGTGGGACCCCGGACAACTCCTCGATGCGAGCTTTCAACTCTCGTTTGTGGCCGTTCTGGCGATCAGCGGCATCGCGATCCCCCTGCAACGGGTTCTTTTCGGAAACTGGGCGGCGGTGGTGAAGAATCTCGGGGATTCGGCGATGGACCTCCGGCTGCCTCCAAAAGCCGCCGAAGCTCGCGTCGAATTGCGCCTGCTGGCGCGTGGCGCGCGGGACGCTTGCCGGCTGCCCGAAAAGGCGTCGCTTTGGGCAATGGCTCTTCTGGTGCGCGCGGTGACGGCTTGCTGCTCGCTGGTGTTGTTTTCCCTGGTGGTGCAGGTGGTGCTTGCTCCGCTGCTGATTCAGGATTTCCACCGCGCGCCGCTCATCGCTCCTTTCTCGAACCTCCTGCTGAGCCCGATTCTCGGGGTGGCGATCCCCGCGGCGTTCCTCGACCTGGCGCTCCCCATACCGCTGCTTCGGGGTGCGCTTGCCTGGGCCGTTCACCTTACCAATGGGCTCATCGGCTTCCTCGCCGCGAATACCCCGGATTTTCGTGTTCCGGATATCCCGCCGCCTCTGCTGATCCTTATCACCGCGGCCATAGCCGCCGTGATTCTTGTCTGGGAGCCGCGGGCGAGGCGGGAAGCGCTAAGGGAGCGCAGGGAAGCCGTGGTGCTCAATTCCGGGCGTATACCGATACGGAGCGGGCGCTGGCTGATTGCTTCGCTCGCGCTGATGACGTCACTTGTCGGGTTAAGCCTGGCCTACCCGTTCGCCGCCGCCGTCACGCCGGGAGAGTGGGAACTTACGATGCTCGACGTGGGCCAGGGAGACGCGACGCTTCTCCTGGCTCCCACGGGCTCCGCCGTTCTGGTGGATACCGGAGGACTGGGGGGGTACTCGGCGAGCAGCCGTATCGATACGGGAGAAGACATCCTCGCGCCCTATCTGTGGAGCCGGGGAATCCGCCGGATCGATACCCTGGTGCTCAGCCACCTGGATTACGACCATGCCGGCGGCGCTCCCGCGATCCTTCGGATTTTCAAGCCGCGCCATCTCCGTCTGGCGGCCAATCCGGGGCCGCATCCGCTCTGGGAAGAGATAAGGGCAGCGGCGGCTGCCGCCGGAGCGCGGATCGAATTTCACTCCGCCGGAGATTCCTGGGAATCGGGCGGCGTCCTCTGGAGAGTGTTGCATCCCGATGCCGGCCAGATGGAGAACCGGTATGCGCCCGCCTCCTCAAACGATGATTCGCTGGTATTGCACGCCAGCTACGCACGGATCTCCGCGCTGTTCACGGGCGATCTCCATCGAACCGGAGAGCTAGAGATCGTATCGAGGGGCGAAGTTCCGCGTGCCGGCGTGCTGAAGGTGGCCCATCACGGAAGCCGGACCTCCACGAGCGAACCTTTTCTGAACGAAGCCGCCCCCTCGATTGCGCTGATCTCCGCCGGGTGGCTCAACGCCTACGGGCATCCCCACGCGGAGGTGGTGGCGAGGCTCCAATCTCGCGGCGTGGCCGTCTTTCGCACGGACCGGGACGGCGCGATTACGTTGCGCGGCAACGGCCGCTTCTGGCGGTATGGCGGGGTGGAATAGCCGGGCGGCGCCTTGGCCGCGCGGTCAAGCACTCTCGCCGTTAGCGCTTCCCGCGGCGGCGATTTCCGCGTCGGCCGGCCCGGTGGATCGCGCCTGTTCGATCACCTCTCTCGCGCGCGCGGCATCCGCTTTGGCCACCAGAACCTTGTGCGGGAAGTTCGGGAGAGGTGAACTCTCGTCCAGGAACGCCGTAATGTCGTTTGCCTCGAGCAAGGCCTGTACGGCGAGGGCTTCCGGCTGGGAATCGTGTTTGTCGGAAAAGAACACTACCTGAAAGTCAACGCCGGCGCCGGCATCGAGCCCTTCGGCTTCTATACTGTTTTTCTCGATAAAAACCTGCGCGTCGTAAACCTCGGAGGAATCCACCTCGACGAGAAAAGATCGCAGACCCGCGCCGGGTTCGTCTTCCTGGCGCAGGCGCGCCGTACCGATACCGGCCTCCCGCAAACTGTCCAGGATCTGGTGCGCTTCTTCCTCCGATTTCGGATGCGCGGATTGGTATAGAACGACGTATGCCATGCTGATTCAAACTATAGCGAATCCCCGGCCGGATAATTCGCGGATCCCGCAGGGTGTGCCGGCGGGCCGGACGGAAGGTTCGTTAGCGCGCGGCGTTCGGGTGACGGATCCCAGGAATCGCTAGCGGAGGAAGGTCTGCATCCGGCTGGCGCGTGCCCGCGTTTCCAGCACCGCGCCGTCCAGGAATAACATCGCCCGGTGCATCACCAGGAAGTGAGACAGAATCTCCGGCTCCAATTTCTTGGACGAAAGCAGTTCCGGCGAAAGCTCCTTCCAGAAGTAAAACTGCTTCTTTTTAAGCCACCCGATGCCTGGATGATCTCCCGGAAAGCCCTTTGGCGGTCGCGTGAGCGTGTCTCCCTGGAGCACACCCATCCGTTTCCGGAGCTTCTTATCCTGGAGCAGCGATTCGAATTCCTCGTAGCTGGCGGCGATTTTTGACCGGATGGCGAAGAGGCTATCGGCGGGGGGCATGTAGGCTCCGCCGGCGATCCCGACGTACTTGGCGCCGGCTTCGAAATAGAGGCCCGAGCCCGTGTCTCCGAGACCGCGGCGGTGGAACACGGCGGCCATGTGCGTCTTGTACGGTGTTTTGTCCTTGCTGAAGCGGGTGTCGCGATAGATGCGGAACATGGCCTTCGCCGGATGATCCACGAAATATTCCGGCATCCGGTCCGCCAGGGTATCGTTCAGGGAAGTGACGAGCGCCAGCATCGGTGTCTTTACTTCGCGTTCGAAGACCGGCTTGTTCTCCTGGAACCACTCCCGGTTATTGTTTTCCGGAAGCGCCCGCAGCCAGGCAATGCCTTCCTCTGAAAATCCGGGAAACCCCATGGGCAATTTCCTTTCCGCCGGCTTCTCCGCCGCGTAACTTCCGCCGGGACGGAGCCGCGGGAGCGCGCCCCTATAATGAGAACGTGGCGGCCCCGGCAACTCCCGTATTTCCCAGGATCGAAGGTTTGATGGCTCGGCGGGGAGCCCCTCTCTCCGACTATACCCGCTTCGGCATCGGCGGTCCGGCCGATTTGATCGCCGAAACCGCTGACGAGGCCGCGTTCGTCACCGCGCTGGCATGGCTGCGGAAACAGGATGCGCCTCACGCGGTGATCGGTTCCGGAACAAACCTGATTGTCGCGGACGAGGGCTTTCGCGGTACGGTTTTGCGCTACACCGCCTCCACGATGAAGCGCGACGGCCTGTTTCTCGAATGCGATGCGGGCGCGTCTCTGATGGATTTGGTTCGCTTCTCAATAGATCAGGGCCTGGAAGGCGTCCAAACGCTCATGGGCATTCCGGGATCGGTGGGGGCGGCCATCTACGGGAATGCCGGCGCTTACGGCCATTCGATCTCCGAGGTTGTCCGCGAGGTACGGTTTTTTGATGGTGCCGGCGTGGATACCCTCACCCAGGAGGGCTGCCGGTTCCGCTACCGGGAGAGCATCTTCAAACGGAATCGCCATTGGCGCGTACTGCGCGTCCGCATGGAATTTCGCGAGGGCGACGCCGCCGGGCTGCGGCGGCGCGCCGGGGAGATTCTTGCGGTGCGGGATGAGAAATTCCCGCCCGCGATGAAGTGCGCGGGCAGCATCTTCAAGAACCTTCTTGCGGCGGATCTGCCGGAGCCGGTTGTCTCCCAAGTTCCAGTGGCTGTCATCCGGGAGGGCAAGATTCCGGCGGCCTGGTTTCTCGAACAAGTTGGCGCGAAGGGTTCGCGGGAAGGCGGAATCCACATCGCGTCCTACCATGCGAACCTCATCTATAACGCGGGGCGCGCCCCACCCGGGGGCGTCGCCGCCGGCACCGCGTCTTCCATGAAAGCGGGGCTCAGTTTCGCCAA
>CAZXBZ010000144.1:0-8495 GCA_964639135.1 uncultured Solibacteraceae bacterium
GGTGTTCGCGGTCGTCCTGATCTCCGCCATCCTCTCCGCGGTGGGCGCGAACGTCGTCAATACCGACGAGGGCATCCGTCCCGAATGGCTTGAGGACGAGGAATGTTTCGAGGTGATGCGCTATACGCTGAAGAAGGCGCTCCAGGTGGCGGAACGGCACCGGGTATACATCGCCATTGAGCCGCACCAAAGCATCTCGAAGACAACCGAGGGGCTGCTGCGCATCGCGACGCTGGTGAAATCCGATTTTCTGCGAATCAACTATGACACCGGCAACGCGTACCTTGGCGGAGAAGATCCTTACGATGGGCTGCGCACGGTGCTGCCGCTGCTTGTACACGTGCATGCGAAGGACATCTCGATCGGACAATCCGAGGACGAGCGCGGCAAGGTCACGGGAACGCCCGTCGGGTGCGCCTGCGGAGAAGGCGTCATCGATTGGGCGAAAGTCGCGGGCATCCTGCGCGAGGCGGACTGGGAAGGCGCTCTTTCCGTGGAGTGCGGCACATCCGAACAGGCACGAGATAGCCTTGCGCACCTGAACGGAATTCTGGCGGGCGCGGCCGTGGCGGGCTGAGCCCGGCTTCCATGCGGAAAATTAGGGAGGAGCAACCGATGACCACTTTACGGAGTCAGCACAACACCGGAAAGACCGCCGCCGGAATGGACCGGCGCCACTTTATGAAGCGCGCCGCCCTGGCGGGCGCGGCCGCATTCCCCGCCATTGTTCCCTCGTCCGTATTCGGGCAGAACGCACCGAGTGAACGGGTGAATCTGGCGGCCTTCGGTGTGGGCCTGCGCGGAACCACCGTAAACAACGCATTCGCGAAGTTCCCCGATGCCCGCTACGTCGCCGTGTGCGACGCCTACGGCAGCCGGCGCGAAAAAGCGAAAAAGAACTGGGACGCAATCTACGGCGGCGATTACGTAAAGATGTACTCGAATCCTCACGAGGTGCTCGCCCGCTCCGATGTCGATGCCGTGGTCATCACCACCAGCGACCACTGGCACGTCCCTCTCGCTATCGCGGCCGCGCGCGCAAAAAAAGACATGTACGTGGAGAAGCCGCTAAGCCTCGCAATGGCCTGGTCCTTCAAGCTCCGGGAGGAAATCGAGAAAAACGGCAGAATCTTCCAGTACGGCACCCAGCAGCGCTCCGGCAGCAGCCAGCAGCCGGTCTCCGATTTCCGCATTGCCTGCGAACTGGTGCGCAACGGATACATCGGTGAAATCCAGCGGGTGGAAACCTGGTGCCCGGATATGTCTCAGCAGTGGGAAGACTTCCATACCCGGCGCTGGGGTTCGCTGAAGGCCATCCAGCCGCCCGCCGATTTTGATCTCGATCTTTGGAGCGGCCCTTCCGAGATCAAGCCCTATACATCGGACCGCTGTACCCAGTACGGCACCTACCACTGCGAGGATTACTCTCTGGGCTTCATTGCCGGATGGGGCGCCCATCCGCTCGATATCGCGCAGTGGGGCCTCGACGCCGACGATACCGCTCCGGTTTATTACGAAGGCGGCGGCACCATCCCGGAGTACGGACTCTACCACACCGTCGATACCTGGGACATCACCTGCTATTACGCCAGCGGAATTCCCGTGCGCTTCCTCTCCGAGCGCGGCTGCCGCGACGTGATCATGAAGTACCGGAAGCGGTATTCAGACCACGGCACCACATTCTTTGGCACGGAGGGATGGATCAGCGTTGACCGCCGGGGCATTGAAGCCAGCAAGCCCTCTCTGCTGACCGCGAAGCTCGGCCCGAACGACAAGCCGCTCTACGCAAGCAGCGACCATCAGCACAACCTGATCGATTGCATCAAGAGCCGCAAGCCCACCATCAGCCCCATCCGAACGGCCATCCGCTCGGACACCATCTCCCATATGACAAACATGGTGGTACGGACGGGGAAGCCCGTGGAATACGACCCGGTGAACGAGCGGATCGCTGGCGGGAATGCCGCCGCCGCGGCCTACTGGGACCGGCCGATGCGCAAGAAGTGGGCTGTCTGAAGCGCGAGCGGGGGAAGCGGCGTGCGCGTGAAGACGCCCGCAACGGGCCGCTTCGCGCATCGAAAGGGAAGCTTGAATATGCAAAGGCGTGATTTTCTGGCGCTGGCGGCCCTCCCGGTTTCCACGCTACGAGTGAGAGCGTCCGCGGCCGGTTTTTCCTGGCGGCGTGAGGCGGGGAGCGTCGCGTTGCTGCGCGGCGAACAGATCCTCTGGCGGTTCCACTACGGCAAAAACGATGCGAAGCCCGCCTTCCATCCAATTGCCCTCCCCGGTGGCCCGATCCTCACTACCTATCGCGCCGAGGATCATCCCTGGCACCGGGGCTTCTGGTTCTCCTGGAAGTTCATCAACGGTGTCAATTACTGGGAAGAAAACAAGGCCGGCATCCCGGATGGCTTAACCGAAGTCCAAGGCGCCAGCGTGGAGCCCGGCCTGGATTTCTCCGCGCGAATCGATCTGGATCTTGCCTATCGTCCCGCTGGCAGCGTCCCCGTGCTTACGGAAAAGCGCCGCATCGTGGCATCGCCGCCCGATTCCGAGGGAGTCTCACGCTTCGATTGGACGATGACTTTTACGGCGCTCGAACAGGACGTACTCCTCGACCGAACCCCCATCCCCGGAGAACCGGATGGTAAAGTCTGGGGTGGTTACGCCGGGCTTGCCGTGCGCCTGGCCCGCGACTGGAGCGACGCGCGCATCATGAGCAACCACGGGCTGCTCCCGTTCCCGACCAGCGGATATCGCGGGCTCCGGCCCAGGGCGGGCGCCATCGATTATGGCGGCACGCTCGAAGGCCGTGAAGCAGGCTTCGCGATCGTCGATCATCCATCGAATCTCAACAGCCCCTCGCCCTGGTGGATCATCGACCAAGGGCCCATGAAGTTTTTTAACCCGGTGGTGATCGGCGTCGCGCCCTGCACGCTCAAGGCCGGGCAGAGCCTCACTCTTCGCTATCGCGCGCTTACGCATTTCGGCCGTTGGAGCGCCGGACGGCTCGCGCAAGAACTGGAGCGCTACGGCAAGACCGCATAATAAACCGAGCCGGGCGGCCTGAACGAAATCCATTTCACAAGCACGCGCCGGGCGCGGGCGCGCAAGGAGAGAAGCAATGAATTGGTCAAGACGCGAATTCGGGCTCACGGCTTTCGCCGGTCTGGCCGCGGCAGGCCAGGTCCGCGCGGCCATCGATTCCACCATTGCCGGCGTCCGCATCGGCAATATGACCTACAGCTTCCGCGACATGCCGCTCGACCGCGCCATCGAGGCGCAAGCCCGGCTTGGCATCGGCTTCGCCGAACTCGACCACGGCCATGTGGAGCGCGAACTGAAGCTCGATCGTGACGCCGCGGGCCGCCGGAAGCTCAGGGCATGGCGTCTCAGCCCGGCGGCCGAAGCGGAGTACAAGGCGATTCGCGAGAAGTTCCATCGCGCCGGCGTGCCGCTCTGGGGACTCATCTATACCGTGAGAGACGATTTCACCGAGCCCGAAATCGAACGCGGCTTCGAACTCGCCCGCGCTCTCGGCGTCGGAGTCGTCACCGGATCCTCCACCGTCAGCGTTATCCCGCGCGTCGCTCCGTTCGCCGAAAAACACCGGATGCCCTACGGCGTCCATGGTCACTCGAACGTCACCGACTCCAACGAGTTCGCCACCCCCGAGAGCTTCGCCAAAGCCCTGGCCGTTTCTCCCTGGATCCGCGCCAATCTCGATATCGGCCACTTCTTCGCCGCGGGCTACGACCCCGTCCAGTGGATCCGCCAAAACCACGCGAAAATCAGCAACATCGACCTCTGCGACCGCAAAAAGAACCAGGGTCCCCAAGTTCCCTGGGGGGAAGGCGACACTCCCCTCCGTGAAGTGCTGCTCCTCATGAAGCGGGAAAAATACTCCTTCCCGGCCACCATTCAATACGAATACAAAGGCACGGCCGACTCTCTGACCGAGGTAAAACGCTGCCTCGACTACTGCAAAAAAGTGCTGGCGGAGTGAGATTTCACCCGTTTCGTCCGGCTCATCGTGCGTGAGGCAAGACTTGTTTCTCATGGCGCCCAACAGCCACCGCCAGTTGGACGGGGTTGCCGGGTTTGCGGAGAGCGGGTCAAAAGGCTTTACATATAGGACAGGAGCCGGCCATGAATCGCTTATGCTCGATTGCGTTCATATTCTATTGTGCTCTGGCGGTGAACTCTTTGCCCGGGAAGTCAGCCGATAACGGCGAATCTGTTTCGCGCCAGCGGGCTGCGTTCGAGGTTCGCGCGATCGGCGTAGTGGAAAAGGGCGAGGATCGTGCGCGGATTGTCCTCGATAAAGATTACGCGCCGGGGCTGCTCGGTCTGGACGGATTCTCGCACGTCTACGTTGTTTGGTGGTTTGACCGCAATGATACGCCCGAAGCTCGGGCCACCCTCCAGGTTCATCCGATGGGTAACCGGGAGAATCCACTCACCGGAGTGTTTGCCACCCGGTCGCCCCGCCGGCCGAACCTGATCGCGTTCAGCCTCTGCAAGATCGTTTCCGTCAAGGAGAACGTCGTCGAGCTTGACGCGATCGATGCCTTTGACGGCACGCCCGTGCTTGACCTCAAGCCTTTTATTCCAGGCTACGATTCGGAAGCGAATGCTCAAACTCCTGGGTGGACTGGACGCCAGTAGCGCTCCACGACACTTGCCGGCCCGATCCCACACGCACTCGTAAAACTCGCAAAACTTGCGAAAGCCGCGAAAGCCGCGCGGAGAGATGGCCGCGGCTTCACCGATGCCCTGCTACCCAGCCCTCGGGACGGGGGACCGCTTGACCTCGATTTTCGCCGGTGATAAGTGTGGCTCCAAGCATCCGGGCTCCGCTGGGACTTGTTTGGTGGGAACGGGCCGGGGTGCTGAAATCACGGCGGAATTTCGCCGTAATCATTGGTCTGGGGGATTTCATGAAATGTAAAGGGATATTGCCGCGCTTGCTCGTGGCGGTGGCGCTTGGCTGTTTTGCCTCCGGGGCGCTGCTCGGGCAGGGGTTCGGAACGATTGTGGGGACGGTGACCGACCCTAGCGGGGCGGTGATCGCGGGGGCAAAGGTTCGTTCCACCGACGAGGGGACGAATGTAGCCCGGGAAACCATGACGAATGACCAGGGCTACTATGTGCTGCCTTCGCTCCGGCCTTCGACTTATAGCCTGCAATTTGAGGTGACGGGCTTTGCCCCCGCGGTCCGGCGGGGCATTACGCTACAGGCCGATGGCAGCGTGACCGTCAACCAGATGATGGAACTTGAAAAGGCCACTCAGACGGTGGAAGTGGATGCCGACAGCGCGCAGGTGAATACGGTGACCGCGGCGGCTCGGGAGGTAGTGGACCAGCGGCGGATTGAAGATCTTCCGCTGAACGGGCGCAATGCCGCTTCCCTGCTGCTAGTGGTGGCGGGTGCAACCCCCGCGCCGAGCGGTGACGCGGACCAGGGGAATACGAAAACGTTTCCCGGCGCGGTGCTGGTTTCAACAAATGGAGCCCGGCAGAATCAGGTGAGCTTTCGCCTGGACGGATCGAATAACAACGACCTTTACACGAACGTGAACCAGCCGTTTCCGTTCCCCGACGCGCTGCAAGAGTTCAGCGTGCAGACGGCGAACTACTCGGCGCGCTATGGCGGGAACGCGGGCGGCGTGGTGAACGTGGTGACAAAATCAGGCACGAACGATTTCCACGGCACGCTGTTCGAGTTCAACCGGAATGCCGTCTACAACGCACGGAATTACTACGCGGCAAACCGCGACCAGTTGAAGCGGAACCAGTTCGGCGGAACGATCGGCGGGCCGATTCGCATCCCGGGGCTGATCGACCGGAGAAACAAGGACTTTTTCTTCTTCGGCTATCAGGGTACGAGGATTCGCAACATCGGAAACACCTCGAGCGCGTTCTTCCCGACGGTGGCGAATATGAACGGTGACTTCTCGGCGGTGGCGAGCGCGACAAACCCTGACAACCCGTTTGCGAAAGCGACAACGGTGCTGGACCCCGCTACGGGCACACCGTTTCCCAATAACCAGATTCCGGTGAGCCGTTTCGACCCCGCGGCGGTAGCGTTCACGAAGTACATCCCGATTCCGGCCTCGGGCAACGGGAGGTTGTTCTACTCCGTGCCGCTGGCGCAGGAGTTCGACGAATTCCTGGTGCGGGGCGACCATACATTCAGTGAATCCGACACGCTCTCGCTGCGCTACTTCCGAGACCGCTTCCACAACACGGGATTTCTCGATTCTTCGAACTATCTGGCGAATTCGAACTATTCCGTGATTCTTTCGCAGAACGCGCTGGTGAGCGAGACGCATGTCTTTGGCCCCGGCGCGCTGAACGAATTCCGGCTGGGCTACTCGCGCGAGACGTCAAACCGCGGCCCGGCGCCGGGCTCGATCGGGCTGACCGATCTGGGTGTGAATATCTGGCAGCCGCCAACGACGAAGACTCTCGAGGGCATTAGCGTCTCCGGATTTTTCAGCCCAGGGCAGACGGATCCAGCGGATTTTATCCGCAATCAATATCAGGTATCCGATGAATTCAACCTGGTTCGCGGGAAGCACTCGATTTCGTTCGGAGGCAGCGCCATCCGCGGACAGGTGCTTCTGCGCAACCAGTTCCGCACGTCGGGTTCGTTCTCCTTCACCGCCGATAACACGAACGATGCGCTGGCCAGCTACCTGCTGGGCTACGTTCGCACGTTTACGCAGGGCTACGGGGAATTCAAGGACAACCTGATGAACACATACAACCTGTTTGTGCAGGACGATTTCCACGTCGCCCGGAGGTTCACGCTGAATCTTGGGCTGCGCTACGAGCCGATGTACGTCTGGCGTGAGATGAAGAACCGCATCGCGCAGTTCAGTGTAAGCGATTACGTCGCGGGGAAGACCTCACAGGTATATATCAATGCGCCGAGGGGGCTGCTCTTCCCCGGCGATCCGGGCGTGCCGCGCTGGGGGGTGAAGCCAAGCCTGAACAATTTTGCGCCGCGCGTGGGATTTGCGTGGGATGTTTTCGGCGATGGACGGACGAGCGTGCGCGGCGGCGGAGGCGTGTTCTTCGACTCGATTCAGAACGGAATCTTCAACAACCGGTTCGTGGACGTGACGCCGTTCAGCCCCCAGTTCAGCCTCACTCAACCGGAGGGCACGTTCAGCAATCCGTATCTGGGCCACACGGTCCCGTATCCGGCGCCGTTCCCGCCGCCCAAGGATGCGCCGTTCCCAGGACCGGTATTGGCGATCACCTACGACCCGGCGAACGGGGGTAAATTCCTGACGCCGACGATCTACAACTACAACCTGATTATTGAGCGGCAGTTGACGAATTCCTGGCTGGCGCGCGTGGCCTACGTGGGGTCGCAGTCACGGCACTTACTGGAAACGCTTGAGCTCAACCCGGCGGTTTACACGGCGGGTAGTACGCTTTCGACGGATGCGCGGCGGGCGTTCCAGCCGTATGGCTCTATCTCCCAAAATGCGATGGATGTGAACTCCGGTTACAACTCCTTGCAATTCACGGCACAGAAGCGATATTCGAAGGGGTCCACACTGCTGTTCAACTACACGTGGGCAAAGTCCATCGACACCATGCCCTATAGCCAGGGCATTACAACGATCGCTCAGGGGGGAAATTCGCCGATTCCGTGGAATTTCCCTGGCCGCCATCAGGCGGATCGCGGGGTGAGCGAATTTGACCATGCCCACCGCATGGTCGTCTCCTTCGTATATGAACTGCCGAAGATGTCCGGGCATGGCATGCTGGTGCGGGCGATTGCCGGCGGATGGCAGTGGAATGGCATCCTTACGGCGCAATCGGGTGGCCCGCTGACGGTTACCGCGGGGAAAGATCAATCGCAAACGGGACTCGGCACCGACCGGGCGATGTATCTGGGAGGCGATGCTTACGGAGGGGTTTGCGGCGCATCCGGACCGTGTGTTCCATGGCTCTCCGCCTCCGCTTTCGGCCTCCCGGCGACGGGTGCGTTCGGCAATGTGGGCAAGGGCTTCCTGCGGGGGCCGAACCTGGTGGGCATGGACACCGGCATCTTCAAGGAATTTGCCTGGCGGGAGCGTGCGCGCTTCCAGTTCCGGGCGGAATTCTTCAACGTCTTCAACCGTGTTAATTTCAACAACCCGAACGTGAATGCCAGTTCCGGAGGATTCGGCACGATCACGTCGGCCGCGGATCCGCGGATCGGGCAGTTGGCGCTGAAAGTGCTGTTCTAAAACAGCACGGCGAAGGCCGGCTGGTGAGGGAAAAGAAAACAGGGCCGCCCGGGGTTTGCCGGGCGGCCCTGTTCGCGTGGTGTTGTCAGCCCGCCTACTTCTTGCGCATGGAGACCAGTTCGCGGATAACGCCGTCACGCTTGTTCAGATTGAAGCGGCGGCCATTGGGGCCGAGGCCGATACGGAGGTCGGCGGGATTAGCCGGGCGGACGCCCTGATGGGTATTTTTCGCCTGAATAATCT
>CAZXBZ010000145.1:0-8469 GCA_964639135.1 uncultured Solibacteraceae bacterium
AGCCGACCCGGTATCGTGTATTCGAGCCTTGGGCTGAATGGAGCGAACACAACCTTCCTGTCACGGTCGATGGATGCCATTCTTTGGAGCGAGCAACTACGCGAAGCCGGGCCCCAGTTGGTGGTAATCAACTATGGGACGAACGAGAGCGTCTATGCTTCTTTTGTGGCAAAACAACTGGAACCCGAGCTGCGCCGCGTGATCGGACGGGTTCGTAAAGCGGTCCCGGAGAGCGCCATCCTCATCATGAGCCCTATGGATAGGGGGGTCCGCGGGGAATCCGGCGAGATCGTCACGCCGGAAACGATCCCGGAGGTAGTGCGCATCCAGGAACGGGTGGCGGCCGATCTCAAGGTAGCTTTTTTCAATACGTACGAGGCAATGGGGGGCGCCGGCACGATGGCAAAATGGTCCAAGAAAAACCCGCGCCTGGTCGGCGGCGATTACATTCATCCGATGCCGGCGGGGGCAAAACTGGTGGGCGACTTACTTTTTGAAGGGCTTAACGAGCAGTACCAGAGGTATAAACTCATAGAGATGCAAAAAGCGCTAGCGGCGAAATCCAGCAAGCCATCGGGGGAACCGCGGCGGAGGAAGCGGGTTTGAGGAGAGCCTTCATTCTGGGCGCACTGATGCTATCGCTCGGCATGACGCCAGCCGATGCGCTTTCCGCGTTCCGCATGCTGCCCGGTTCGGTCGCCACCGTTTCCCCTCTCTTCGCCACCACGGCTAAGAAACAAACCGTGGTTAAGAAGCGGCGCGCTCAGAAGAAGCCGGTACGCGCGAGAACGGTGAAGCGGCGGCCAAGCGCGGCGGCTCGCGCCGCGGCCGAACGCGCAAAGAGCGCCGCTATCCTGAAGGTCGCCGAGGAAATCGGCGAACCGACCAACGCCGGCCTGGAACAGCCCGGGGCTTTGATTCCCTTTTTTGAGCAACTTTACCGGCAGGAAAACCACCAGAATGAGGGGCCGGTGCGCGTGCTGCAGTACGGCGATTCCCACACTGCGGCGCACTACTTTACCAGCGAGATCCGTAACGCACTGCAAGCGCGGTTTGGCAACGGCGGGAGCGGCTTTATTCACGCGGGGAAACCCTGGGTGGGTTACCGGCGCTTCGATGTGAATGTGGGTGCCAGCCCCGGTTGGAGGACGGAAGGGCTGGTGGGGCGGCCCAGCCAGCGCGGCGATGAATTCCAGGGGCTGAGCGGCGTAAGCGTCCACGCCACGCGGCCCGGTGCCTGGATCAGCCTTGAAGCACACACCAGCACTCTCGAAATCCAGTACCTGCGGCAGCCTGGCGGCGGCGTCTTCCTGCTCTATGACAACGAGGAACTGGTGGCTGAACAACCAACGGACGGCGAACTCGGCCCAGGTATCCTCCAATTTTCAACGTTTGAGGGTACTCATACGTTCAAGATTGTTACCCGGAGTTCCGCCCCGGTGAAGCTCTACGGCTGGATTACCGAGGAACCCGCGGGCGTAACTTACGAGCCGCTTGGCATTTCCGGAGCGAACGCTTCCATCAGCACACGCTGGAACACATCGTTATTTCAGCACTTTCTTACGCGAAGAGACCCAGCCCTGATTGTCGTGGCTTATGGAGCAAACGAAGCTGGCCAGTTAGCATGGACTTACGAAAAGTATTTTGAAGAATTTAATAGCCTGCTTCAGAAAATACGCGCCGCTTCACCAGCCGCTTCGATTCTGGTGCTGGGGCCACCCGACCGCCTCTGGTACCAGCGGAGAGGCGGGTGGAAAGCCGCGCCGCGGATGGATATTGTGATTCGCGCCCAACGCGACGCGGCCAAGGCGAATCGAGCCGCTTATTGGGATACACAAACGCGAATGGGGGGCGATGGCTCCATTCGCGTTTGGGCGCGGGCCGGGCTCGCCGCCCGGGATTACGTCCATTTTTCGGCCGACGGTTACCGCCGCCTGGGAGATGTGCTGTATCAGGATCTCATGGTCCAGTACAATGAGTTCAAGACGTTACGGAACGATTGGAGCGCTTCAAGCCACTATGACCGAACGGCAACAGAAGATCCTCGGCTTGATCAACAAGGTCACAAAGAAGAATGAGACTCCGGCAACGGATGCGTCGCTCTTCGAATCGGGATTGCTCGATTCCTTCGCTTTGCCAGACCTCGTAGCCGAAATCGAGGACGCCTTTGCCTTGAAGATTCCCGATTCCGACCTCAACCCGCGAAAGTTCGACAGCATCGAACGGATCGAATCCTACCTGGACCAGCGTGGTTGATCGTTGCCTTTCCTCAACAGCTTTGGCCAGTGGCTCCCCGAGCGTGTCGTGTCAAATGCCGAAATGGGCGAGATTCTCGGCTGCGAGGCTGAGTGGATCCGCTCCGTATCGGGAATCGAGGAACGGCGATACGCGAGCGAGGCGGAGACCGTCGCCTTCATGGGGGCGAATGCTGCCCGCGACTGCCTGGAGAAGGCGGGGGTCGAACCGGAATCCATCGGCTATCTGATCTGCTCCGCGGGCGCCGCGGAGCGTCGCTTCCCGGGCCCCGCCGTGGAAATCGCCGAAGCACTCGGCTGCGGCACGATTCCGGCTCTCGATGTGCCGTTGGCGAGCGCGGGGTCACTGGTGGGTCTCGATCTCGCCCGGAACCTCGTCCCCCGCTACCGGCGCGTTCTTGTGGTGGCGAGCGAGAAGATGTCCACCGTGGCCATGATGGAGCCGCCCGAACGC
The DNA here is from genome assembly GCA_964639135.1 of uncultured Solibacteraceae bacterium. GTDB lineage: Bacteria > Acidobacteriota > Terriglobia > Bryobacterales > Bryobacteraceae > JACTMJ01. Next base: position 2,710 of record CAZXBZ010000145.1, read on the forward strand.
GGAGTTTCCATGCTATTTGGAGATGGAGCAGGCGCATGCCTCGTCAGCGAAGAGCCAGGGCCGCTTGAAATTGTGGATTCTCTGATCGCCACGGACGGAAAGTTCGCGAACGATCTGATGCTGCCGCTCGATGCGCCGCTCCGCATGAATGGGCGCAGCGTCATCCTGCATGCCTCGCGCAAGGTTCCGAGAGCGGTGGAGGAGGTCCTCGAGCGAAATCGTCTTCAGCCGTCGGATGTCGCGAGTTTCCTCATGCATCAGGCGAATCTCAACCTGATTACGAAGATCGCCGGAGCGCTCGGGGTCGAAAGCGGGCGCTTCTTCGCGAACATTGCGCACTACGGCAATACTTCGAGCGCCTCCCTGCTGATCGCGGCCAATGAGTGGCTTGAGGCGCACGGGCTTCGCAAGGGCGAGTATGCTGTCTTGACGGCTTTCGGCGCCGGTTTCCAGTGGGGGGCGATGCTTGTCCGCGGTACGTGAGACAAGCCGATAAGATACCCAGATGAGCCAGATCGCGAGCCGCGTGGGACGCCTGGAGGCCATCGCCTTTTTGAGCGGCGCCGCCGTGATGGTGCTCGAAATCGCCGGTTCGCGCATTATGGCGCCGTTCCTTGGGACGTCGGTCTTCGTCTGGACGACGCTCATCGGCGTGATTATGGCCAGCCTGAGCGCCGGCTACTGGTGGGGCGGGCGGCTCGCGGATCGTAAGCCGGAATACACGCGGCTCGCGGCGATTCTTTTCCTGGCAAGCATCGGCGTCACAATAACCACCCTGGCGCAACAGCCGCTGCTTCGCTGGCTGCAAGAAGCCTCCATCGAACTCCGGCTCAGCGCCCTCATCGCCACGCTGCTGCTCTTCGCGCCCGCGAGCACGCTGCTTGGGATGGTGACTCCGTACGTGGTTCGGCTGAAGCTCACGGCGATCGAAAGCTCGGGCGCCGAAGTCGGCCGGCTCTATGCGATCTCGACGGCGGGGAGCATCGCCGGCACCTTCGCATGCGGCTACTTCCTGCTCGCCTGGGCGGGCAGCAACCGGATTCTGATGGGGATCGCGTTTCTGCTGGTGATGCTTTCGTTTGTGGCGGCAAGCGAATTCTGGGTTAAACAGCGCACGGCCGCGGCCATCTTTCTGCTTCTTTACGCGGGGCTGGCGGAGGTGGAAGCGAGAGAACGCAACGCCGCTGGTTTCGTCGATCTGGATACCGCCTACCAGCGTTTGCAGGTGATCGATGGAAGGGAAGAGGGCACGGGACGGCCAATCCGGATTCTGAAATCGGAAGCCGCGAATACCCAATCCGCCATTTACCTTGACAGCGATGAGTTACTGAGCGGCTATCTGCGGTTCTTTGAACTTGCAAGACACACGGGCCGTCCGATGCGCCGCATCCTCATGATCGGCGCCGCGGGATGGGTCTATCCGATGCATCTTGTTCGGGAGCTGCCGGAAGCCTCGATCGACGTGGTTGAAATCGACCCGGCGATGGCCGGGATTGCCGAACGCTATTTTGGCCTCAAAACCTCCTCGCGGCTGCGCCGCTTCGACGAAGACGGACGTACGTTCGTGAACCGGGCCGCGCTCCGGATGCCGGGGAGGTATGACGTTATATTCATTGACGCCTTCCAGACGCGCGTGCCGCCGTTTCAGCTTCTTACGGTGGAATTCGCGCATGGTTTGGAGCGGCTGCTTACCCCGCAAGGCGTAGTGGTACTGAATTTTATCGCCACCGCGGAGCCAAGCAGTACGGGCCTGGCGGCCTCCGTATGCCGGACTTTCCGTGAAGCTCTGCCCGCGATAGAGGTGTTTCGGGTGCATCCTGAACGGAACGCGCGGGAGGGACAGAACCTGGTGATGCTGGCAAGCCGGGCGCCCCTTGAATTCCGCGAAAGCGGAGAAGATGGTGTTGGCTGGAACCTGCATGATTCCCGATTGGAAATCCGCGAGAACACGGGGGTGCTGCTCACGGACGATTACGCCCCCGTGGAATATCTGACACCAGAAAATTAAATCTGACATCAGAGCTTACATAAGAATTATCTTACGCAATAATTCTCCGAACATTGCTAACGCACGCCGTTCCGGATGACGTTACTTCCGTGCATCCAGGATGCGCAAGGCGGTTCGAATACCTCCCACACGCTGCAATCCAGGTACGAAGCAGTTTTCGGCGAGCCAATCGTCGTAAGTCCAGTGTGCGTTCGCGCTCAAGGGCCCGGTGACGAGTTCCACCGGTGTTTCCGAGACGGCCGCGGCCAGGATGGCCCAAGGCGCGGCATCCCCGACGGCCTGTAAACGGATCTTGCGCGCGCCTTGCGATCGCGCGTAAGCGATGGTGGTGAGGATATCCTGCACGCGGTAGGCATCGTCGGTGGGGTGGAACGTGGCGTGATGGGTGTGACGCGGGCTTACCGCCGTTTTCGCGCTCCCAGTAAGATACACATCCGGAGCGTAGACCGTGCCCTGAGCCGGAATTCCTCTGGAAGCGAGCGCGGCATCGCCACCGTCGCGATGGATCACGATCGTCGCGTCGCCAGCGGGCGCGGCCGCCTTCACGCGCACGGGCACCCGGTCGCCATTTCCGCGGCTCAGAACAACGCCCCCGGATTGCTTCTCGGCGGCTACCTGAATGGGACCCTGCTCCTCAACGGTCATGGCCAGGCGGTCCCTGAGAGACTTCAGATCCATCTCCGCCGAGGTCTGTTCATCGGAGAGCTTGCGCCATGCACTGAAGAGTTCCTCGAAAGTCTTGGCATTGGGAGGCATCGCGCTGTTCCAGAGCACCAGCAGGTCGCGCGCATCCGGCACGGAGACATCCGTTTCCTTCACGTGCTGGCCGTCATTGATTCCCAACAGGGTCTTGCGGAAGAACGTATAAACAGCCTCGCGGCTGGCCTGGTGGAAGTTATGCGGGGCGTCGAACTGGACGGCCTCTACTTTATCCGTGGCATTGTAGAGCGAGTAAATTTGCTGCAGAGCGGGGAACTCCTCCTTGGGAACATTGCGCGTCCAATCGCCAGTGGCGGCCACGACCAGCATCGGCTTCGGCGCCATCAACGCGGCAATCTCCACGGTGTTTGTTCCCACGCGGAGATGCGGCGCATTCTCGCAGACGCAGCCGCCCTGCATGATGAGCGAAACCATGTTTACCGGAGCGGCCGCCACGATCCGGTCATCGACGGCATCGAGCAGGAACGTCTGTGTCGCGCCGCCCGAAGCGCCCGTAACGCCGATTCTCTTCGGATCCACATCCGGCAGCGATTCGAGAAAATCCACCACGCGGATGGAATTCCACAACTGCAGCCCCAGCGGCGTGAATTGCCAAAGCTGGAAGCGGTTGCCCGTGAAGCGATGCTCCACTTGCGATGTATCGTTGTAGCCCACCATGTCGTAGGCAAAGACGACATAGCCCTGCTTGGCCATATTGATCCCAAAGGTGGGAGCGGAATAGAGCGGCTGATTTTCAAGCCGGCCATAATCCCAATGCCCGTGAGGATGCACCACCGCCGGAACCTTTTTTCCCGCGACGCCCTTCGGGCGATAGAGATTCCCTCCCAGGTAGAAGCCCGGCGCGGTTTCGAGCAGCACCTTTTCGATGGTGTAGCCGTTACCTTCGATCCGTCCGGTAAAACGGGGATGGAGCGTGGTTTTCGCGGGCATCGGCACGAGGCCCGCGGCGAAGAGAATACGCCCCTTCAGTTCGGCCCGGCGTGCATCCCATTCCGCGCGGGTATACGCGCGCGCTTTGAAATGGGTATCGGTATCGGCCACCTTGCCGCTGCGCGCGTCGTTCCCCGGGACCTGCGCAAGTAGTGGGATCATCGTAAAGAGAGCTAACAACACAAACCGCATAGCAGTTACTATACGCGGATAGCGCCTGGTGGCGCTACGAATGCGTGCGTGCGGCACGGGCGCCTAGCGCCTTCCAGGAAGGAAAAGGAGTCGGAATGCGTACAGTGAAATGCGCGAAGTTGGGCAAGGACCTGCCCGGCCTCGATGAGGTGCCGTTTGAAGGGCATCCGCTCGGCCAGAAGATTTATGACAGCATCAGCCAGGAGGCCTGGAACCAGTGGAAGGAGTACATGAAGATCCTCATGAACGAATACCGGCTGAATCTGGCCAACGCCGAGGCCCAGGAGTTTCTCCTTCAGCAGATGGAAGAGTTCCTGTTCGGCAAAGGGAATGTGGACCGTCCGCCAGATTACGTTCCCCCCACTGAATAGCGCGGCCGGGCGTGGAAGCCCCGGCCAGTTCGGACGATAGCATATTCTCATTGAACAATGAGCCTAAAGGATAGGCTGGGGATTCCTTTCTTAGATGGATTAGGGTTTGAGTCAGGATGGGGTCCAGGGGAAGGGGGCGGCGATTGAGCCCCCTTCCCTTGGCCAGCCATGACGAGGGATCGGCGGCGAAGCCGGCGCCGGCGGGGTTTATGCTGGTTTTTGCCTGCGCAGGTTTTCCAGCAAGAGGAATTTGGCTTGCTGCATTTCTTCGGCTGCCTTGGTGTCGCTGCTTTGGCGCGCCAACGCCTCCATCGACTGCACGGTAAGATCGCCCTTCAGATAGCGGGTCACGTCCGGCAGTTGCCGGAGGATCTCCCACGGGGTCGCATACCAGCTGTAAATTCGCCGCTGTTTGCCATTGTCCAGGCCGCGGATCTCCGGCACGGCGCACGGGCGGTGGAAGTTCAGATAGGGGTTGAAGTGCTGGCGGTAGAACTGGTCGAGGGCCGCCGCGTGCTCGGAAGCAATGTGCCCCCAGCCGATATGCTTGCGAATCACCCATCCGTTCTTGCACTCGGCCAGCCCGTTGTCGTTGCCGTGGCGCGGCCGTGTCTTGGTTTGTTCGATCAGCAGCTTGTTCAGCATCTTGCTCACCGAGTAGTTGATGAACTCGCTGCCGTTGTCGGAATGAAAGCTCACAATACGGAAGGGAAACTGCTCCAGCATGGCCGCGAGCACCGGCAGCAGCCAGGCCTCGGAGATGTGAGGCGTGGCGCCAACCACCTGCCATTGCGTCACTTCGTCGATGGCGTTGAGGTGATAGAGCCCCTTGATGCCGTCCAAATCTCCCTGATGCACCGTATCCACGCGGAGGAAGCCGGGGCGGCCCCGCGGGTCGGGTCTGCGGCGCTCTCCAATGGGGATCCCGCTGGGCCGGGTGGATTTGTAGGTCAAATGCCTTTCCCGGTAGGCGGGACGCTGCCGCAGACGGTAGATCTGGGCCACCGAGATCCGGGCCAGGCGTTCGAAGCGGGGATCGCCAAACTCGTGATAAGCCCGTTCCAGGAGCTTGCGCGTGGCAGGCCCGCTGAGCGTCTCGTGCGCACTGTCCACCTCCGCCAGCAGCGCAATGTCCGCGTTCGTGTAGCGAACGGGAAAGCAGCGCCGCCGGTACGCCCTGGGACGCAACGCGGTCCCGTTCTCGTAGCGCTGAATCAGCCGGGCCAACTGCGCCCGGCTCAATCCTGTCATCTTGCCCAGGTAAAGCCGCAGCAATCCCTTGGCCGCGCGGCGCAACTTCGGGTAGTCGTGCTCGGCAAGCACCTTCTCGATCCAGGCGTAGCGTTCGATCCGGTCGCAAGCCTGGAACTGAAGATCGGCGGCAGCCTCCAAGAGCGCCCGGATCTGCTCCAGACTCAATTTCTCGGCTTCGGTCATGCGGACACGCATTCCCCAGCATGTCGCGCGATTCTCCCTTCAGGCTCATCTTGTGTGAGAAACCAACTCCCTGCTCAGGCTCATCTTGTGTGAGACAAGACT
>CAZXBZ010000146.1:0-8385 GCA_964639135.1 uncultured Solibacteraceae bacterium
GGTGCGGAGCAAGCCTTCCCTCCAATGGCTGTTGGGGTCCATCGCGCGCAGGCAGACGAGCATCAGCCCGATGCCGAGCATGCCATAGACGCCGAACAGAGCGGCGTGCCCGTGCAGCGGTGTGGTGTTGAGGCCCTGCATGAAGTAGAGGGCGATGGGCGGGTTGATCATGAAGCCGAACAGCCCGGCGCCGATCATATTCCAGAAGGCCACCGATACAAAGAAATAAATAGGCCACTTATAACGCTGGGCCCAGACGGTGAGCCGGCCGCGCCGGAGGTCGTCGATGGCGGAATAAGCGACCATCGTGAGCGGCACCACCTCGAGGGCGCTGAACACCGACCCCCAGACCAGAGCCACGCTGGGCGTTCCGGAAAAGTAGAGGTGGTGGCAGGTGCCGAGGATACCGCCCGAGAGAAAGATAGTGGCCGAGAGCAGCGCTGCTTTCGCCGCGAGATCGGGACGGATGAGCCCGATTCTGGCAAAGAAGAATGCGATGACCGTCGTGGCGAAGACCTCGAAGAAGCCCTCTACCCAGAGGTGGACGACCCACCAGCGCCAGTATTCGACGATCGAAAGATGCGTGTGCTGGCCCCAGGACAATCCCGCTCCGTAGAACAGGCCGATGGCCGCCGCGGAGATCAGGAAGAGCCACAACAGGTGGCGCTGTTCGCCCCTGCCTTTAAGCGCCGGCTTGATGGCCCGTATGACGAGAAACAGCCAGAGCAGCAACCCGACGAAGAGCAAAATCTGCCAGCCGCGTCCGAGATCGACGTATTCGTATCCCTGGTGGCCCCAGAAGAACGAGACGTCATCCGACAGGCGGTTCTGAATGCTGAGCCATTGTCCAGCCATCGAGCCGACCACGACGACAAGAAGCGCGCCGAAGAGCACGTTCACTCCCAGGCGCTGGAACTTTGGCTCGTGGCCGCTCACCAGCGGCCCGATGAAGAGGCCGGCGGCAAGCCATGCCGTGGCGATCCAGAAGATCCCCAACTGCACGTGCCAGGTTCGGGAGACGCTGTAGGGCAGGTATTCGGCGAGGTTGAACCCGTAGAATCCGTCTCCCTCCACGCCGTAGTGCGCCGTTACCACCCCCACCGTGATCTGCACCAGAATCAGCAGGGATACGGTCCAGAAGTACTTCAGCGTGGCTTTCTGGGAGGGGGTGGCGGTCCAGGTTCCGAGCGGGTCGGTTGCCGGTAGCGCGCCGTGATCCACCTCGCGCTCCTGCATGGCGTACCACCAGATGAGGGCGCTGATGCCGGCGAGCAGCACGATGATGCTGACGCCGGTCCAGACGACGTTGTCTCCGGAGGGGTAATTTCCCACCAGAGGCTCGTAGGGCCAGTTGCTGGTGTAGCTGATGGTGTCGTTCGGGCGCTCGGCCACACCGGACCAGGCGGTCCAGAAAATGAAGGCCGCGAACTCGCGCATGCGCTCCTCGCTGCGCACCGTGCCTGAGTGAATCGCGTAGGGCGCGAAGCCGTTGATGAACACGTCGGAATAGTGCTCCAGGCAGTCTTCGAAGGCTCTCGCGCGAATGGGGGCGATCGTCAGGGTGTTGGTTGAGGCGTCAAAGGTATTACTGCGATAGATTTCCGTCAGGCGGCCTCGAAGGCGTGCCTGATTTTCCGCCGAAAGCTTCTCGTACGGCTGGCCGAATTCGGTTTGGGCCCATTCGTTCAGCACGAACATGACTTCGCGGTGAAGCCAGTCGGCCGTCCAATCCGGCGCCACGTAGCTGCCATGGCCCCAGATGGAGCCAACCTGCATGCCGCCGAGCGATTGCCAGACGTTCTGGCCGCGGGTGATGGCCCCGCTTGGGATGACAACGTCGCCGGCGGTGGTCACTACCCTGTCGGGCAGCGGCGGCATCTCCTGGTAAATTCTCACGCCGATCCAGCCGAGAATAGCGAAGGAAAACACCATTACCGCCGCAAAGGCGATCCATAGTTTCTTCATGAAAACTCCTTGGATATAAGTAGAAACAAGTACAGATACAGAGAGGATGAGGAGGCACGAGGGCCGGCTTCAGCGAAGAAGCGCGGCGGGCGTGCCCCGGGAATCAAAAGTGAGTGTATTTTTTGGAAAGAACTATTTCCGAAGCAGGTCCAAAATCTCCGGGCGGGTTTCAACGCAGGAGATCCAGGTGCGCCGCCAGGGCGCGGGCGGGCGAAGCCGCCGCCCATAGCGCGTAGATCACAAGCAGGGAATGGCCGAGAGACGTGCCGAACGCCCTCCAGCCGACCCGCTTCAAGGATTGCGTGAGCGCGCCCGGGCGGGTAAGACGCCGGAGTTCCAGCGCGCCGCTAGCCGCCGAGAATAGCAGCGGAGCGGCCAGCAGCGGCGCTCCCGTAAGCGCGAAGATGGCGGCTGCGGCTGCCTGCGCGCTCTGAGCCCACCAGGCGGCCTTGCGCACCGGCGCGACGGGCGCCACCTTCGACGGGTCGCTCGCCTTCGCGGCAATCTTCATGCGAAGCCGGGTGTGAACCGTGCAAATCGCGGCCGCGGCGTGGAGGGTAAAGATCGCCCACAGTTGCCAGCCCCACGCGGGGATGCGCCCTTCGGCGAGCAGCGCCACGAAGAGCGCCGAGGTCGTGAGGCCCGCGGCGCTGATCACCTGCAGCACAATCGAGCGCTGTTTGTTTCGGATGGTGAACCAGACGGCGATGCCGGTCATGACGAAGGCGGCAAGCGCAAGCATCGAGAGCGGCAGCAGCGGCGTGCTTCGGATAAGGAGGATGAGGCAGAGCAGGATCCCCGCGAGTTCCCGGATGAGCCATTTGACCGCGACGGGCGTTTGCGGGTTGCGCGTTCGCCACACCCAGCGCTGGCGCGCCAGCACGATGATCGGATCCTTGATGATGAAGCCGAGCAGCACCAGGGCGAGTGCGGGCAGCACCAGCCAATCCCAGAAACGGGCGAGGATGACCGCGATAACAAACGGCTGCAGCAGCAGGCTCCACGCCCCGTGCTCGCGCGGAAGAGGCGCGAACGTCTCCGGGGTGGCGCCGCGGGCATCCCGCGGCTTTGCGCCGGCCGCCTTCGTATTTCCAGAGAGCGAGGGCGGCACGGCCGCGGGAGGTTGTGTAACGGTATTCATTGCATCCTGGTGGGGAGATCGAGTGGCCGCGCTCCCGAAATCGTCAGCAGGGTGGTCAATTCCGCGTTCCGCTTGACCAGATCCGCCAGCGTGTATGTATTCAAGACCTCGAACCACGCCGCCAGGGCCTCGTGCAGGACGCCGCGCAGCCTGCATGGCGCGCTGATCAGGCACTGATCCGCCTTCGGATTGAAACATTCCACCAGATCGAAGTGCGGCTCCATCGCGAGCACCACATCGCCGAGGCGGATATCCTTCGCGGGGCGCAGCAGGCGGATGCCGCCACCGCGTCCGCGCACGGTGTTCAAATATCCCAGGTTGCCGAGCTTGTTGACGATCACCATCAGGTGCCCGCGGGAGATCTTATAGTGTTCGGAAATCTCCTGAATTTTAGCAAGCTCCGGCTCTTTGACGGCCAGGAACATCATCGTCCGGAACGCATAATCGGTCTGAAGGGTGAGGTTCATGCCACTCCCACAAAGATATAACTGATCTATAGGTTCTAGCAAGCTTTCGGCGGGCCGCGGGACTGGCTCCGAGCGCCGATCCGGCGGAGGGGGACATACCCGCGCCGGAGAACGGGCGGCGGGCTTTCCGAGCGGGCGGAGTGTGAAAGAATGCCAAGGATACCGAGAGCGATGGCGGACCCCTTCATTTCGCGGCGCGGATTTCTGGCGGCATCGGGCGGGCTGCCCGCGGCGCTGGCCTTGGGCGCTTGCGGCGCCGGCGCGCGATGGATGCGCACGCTGAAATCGGCGGATTCGCGCGCCACGGACGCCGATGGCGCGGAGATCCCGGAAGTCGAGACGGGGCGGGAGTGGAACGGCGGTGAATGCCGGTTGTTCCTGCGAAATCGCGGTGAGCGCGCCGTCCGGGTGGCGGAGGCCCAGGTATTCCGTTTTGCTCACGGATTGCCGGGCGAGACGCCGATCTACGCGGAAGGCTACCAGATGCTTTCGCAGACGGCCGGCACGATCGCGAACCCGGAGCAGATCGGCGGCTACACCGATGCGCGGCACTACCGGCTTCCATCGCCGAAAGGCGCGTTCACCGGCTACAACCTGCTGCGCTTTGAGGCGCCCCAGGCGGGCAGCCCGCTGATGGCCTTTACTTCCTGCCGGCGCTTTAGCGGCAAGTTTCACCTATGGCCGGAGCGGCTTGAAATCGCGCTCGATCTCGACGGCGTTGAAATCGGCCCCGGTGAGACGCTGGACCTCGAGAGTTTCGCGGTTTTCCATGGCGAAAGGGCGCAGGACGCCTATGGCGCGCTGGCCGAAACTCTTGTGCGGCATCACCCGCCGATCCTGGGGCCGGAGCTGCCCCAGGGCTGGTGCAGTTGGTATTGCTTCGGGCCGGACGTCACGGCCGCGCAGGTGATGTCGAACCTCGATTTCATCGAGCGCGAGATGCCGAACCTGCGATATATCCAGATCGACGACGGCTACCAGGCGGCCATGGGCGATTGGCTCGAAACGGGCAGCGCCTTCGGCGGGGATGTGCGCGCCGTCCTGCGCGAAATCAAGCGGCGAGGGTTCGAACCCGCGATCTGGGTGGCCCCGTTTATCGCCGAGGAGGCGAGCAAGGTATTTCAACGGCACCCGGATTGGTTCATGCGCGATGCGGAAGGGAGTCCGCTGGCTTCGAACAGAGTGACCTTCGGGGGCTGGCGTCACGGCCCGTGGTACGCGCTCGACGGCACGAATCCGGGCGCGCAAAGGCATCTCGAAAGCGTATTCCGCGCGATGCACGAGGAGTGGGGCGTCACGTATTTCAAACTCGACGGGAATTTCTGGGGCACGATGCCGTCGGGCCGGTTGTACGATCCGAAGGCAACCAGAGTGCAAGCTTACCGGCGCGGGATGGAGGCCATTCGTCGCGGGGCGGGCAAGGCGTTTTTGCTCGGCTGCAATCATCCGCTGTGGCCCTCGCTCGGGCTGATTCACGGATCGCGGTCGTCGAGCGACATTTCGCTCGAATGGCCGCGCGTCAAACGGACCGCGCGGGAGAATATCCATCGCGGCTGGCAGAACGGCCGGCTCTGGTGGAACGACCCGGACGTCGCGCGGCTTAGCGGCCCCTTGAGCGACGAGGAGTTCCGCTTCCATGCGGCTTCGATTCTTGCAAGCGGCGGCATGCTGCTGGCGGGTGACGATTTGCCGGCGCTCCCGCCAGAACGCCTGGCCCTGCTTCGAAAATTAAGCCCGCCCGCGGGACAGGCGGCGGTATTTGACGACGTTCTCCAGCGAGGGTGGCTGCGCAAAGGGGAGCAGGATTTATTGTTTCTGCTGAACTGGACGGACGCGGTGGAATTGCTCACCCTCGAACTTCGGGAAGCGGCGAGGGTTGCCGATTTCTGGACAGAGGAGCCGGTCGGCCTCTATAGCGGCGGGCATCTGTTGCTTGAACTCGAGCCGCATAGCGTGCGCGTGCTGGTGCTTCATCCGCGATAACGCACAAATAAGATAAGCGGGAAGGAGTCGAACGCCGCCTGGTTCCGGGAGCCGCCCGCGATAGCGGGGCGCGCGATTTTCCGGCCGTAATTCGTAACCATGGGGGTTTGGAGCGCGCCTACCCGTTGTTGTGTGACTTCGCTGCCCGTGCGCGCAGATGCGGCTTGCCGCGGGAGGCGATTCCACTCATCCAGAAAGGCTTCCCATGCAGATGAACAGGCGGGATTTCGGCAGGCTGGCGCTTACGTCGCTGCCGGTTGCAAGCGTGCTTGGCGCCGCCCGAATCGATTCGAAAATCGATGGCGTTCAGATCGGAGCTATCAGCTATAGCTTCAACAGCATCGCGACGCCGGACCCCATGGCGATCATCCGGGCTTATGTGGATATCGGTCTGGGAGAGGCGGAATTGATGTCGAATCACTGCGAGGCGCTGGCGGGCGCGCCCCCACTGCCGGTGTTCCGGATGCCGCCGCGACCTCCCGCCGCTCCGGGAGGAGGCGCGAATGCGCCCCGGCCGCGTTTCCGGCCCTCGCCGGAACAAATCGCGGAACGCCAGGCGGCGGAGGCCAGGATCGCCGAGTGGAGAAAATCCACCGGGCCGGACACCTGGAAAGCCGTGACCGGGAAATTCAACGACGCCGGCGTGGACCTGGCTCTACTCTGCTACAACATGCGGGATTCGATGACGGAAGACGACATCGAATACGGCTTCGCGATGGCGAAAGGCCTGGGCGCGAAAGCGATCACCACGAGCACCACGCTGACGATGGCCAAGCGGATCGCCCCGATCGCGGATAGTCATAAAATGCTGGTGGGCTACCATGGCCACGATGCGACCAACGACCCGAACCAGACGGCGACCCTCGAGAGTTACGATACCCTGATGGCATACGGGAAGTACAACGGAATCAATCTCGATATCGGGCACTTCACCGCCGCCGGTTACGACGCCGTGGAATTCATCCGAAAACACCACGCCAAGATCACCAATCTTCACGTCAAGGACCGCAAGAAAAACCACGGTCCGAACGTTGCGGTGTGGGGAACGGGTGACACGCCCATCCGGCGGGTGCTCCAATTGATGAAGGCGGAGAAATATCCGTTTCCCGCCAACCTGGAGTTGGAATACCCTATACCCGAGGGCTCCAATATCATCGCGGAAGCGCGGAAATGCTTCGCGTATGTGAAAAGCTGCCTTGTGTAGCTTGTGATTGCGGTTCTATCCCTCGCGCCGGTCGCGGCCGGCAGCCCGTTAGTGGAGATGGATGATGGCTTTTTCCAGACGCTACTTTTTTTATGGCACGCTCCTGGCCGGCGCAATTCCCACCGGAGGATTCGGAAGCGCTGCCTCACTGAAGGCAATGGGATATAAATCCCCGAACGAGAAACTGAACTTCGCGGCGATCGGTTCCGGCGGCCAGGGCGCCTCGAATATTTCGGCGGCCGCGCCGACGGAAAATATCGTGGCCCTCTGCGACGTGGACGACGCGCGGGCGTCCCGCACTTTCGAACGATTCCCGAATGCGCCGCGTTATAAAGACTTCCGCAAGATGCTCGACAAGGAAGGGAAGAACATCGACGCGGTGATTGTGGCCACGCCGGACCACATGCACGCCCTCGCGGCGGTATGGTCGATGGAGCGCGGGAAACACGTCTACGTGCAAAAGCCGCTTGTGCGCACCATTTGGGAGGCGCGGCAATTGCGCGCCGCGGCGAATAAGTACAAAGTCGCCACCCAGATGGGCAACCAGGGTTATTCGAACGAAGGCACGCGCCAATGCGCGGAGATGGTCTGGCGCGGCGATATCGGCAATGTGACCGAAGTGCATGCGTGGAGCGATCGCCCGCTGTGGCCGCAGGGCTTGACGGAAATCCCGAAGCCGGACCCCGTCCCGCCGACCCTCGATTGGGATCTCTGGCTGGGCGTGGCATCGAGCCGCCCCTTCACGGCCGGAGGCAAGACGGAACCGGACCGCTTCGGCGGCTATTTCTATCAGCCCTTCAACTGGCGCGGATTTTACGACTTCGGTTGCGGCGCGCTCGGCGATATGGCCTGCCACATTCTGGGCGCTCCCAACATGGCGCTGCACCTTTCACAGCGGCAGGTGGTGGGCGTCGAATGCGAAATGATCGAGGGGCACAGCGACTTCATGTTCCCGAGGAAGTCGGTGATCCGCTTTGATTTCGCGCCGTATCAGGATATGCCGGCGCTCAAGATCTACTGGCACGACGGCCTGAAGGAGAATCCGAAGATCGCGGGTGTTCCGGAAGGCGAATGGATCGGCGATCCGCCCAGCCTGCCCCGCCCGGCGGGGGAGAGCCGGAGAGAGTACGGCCGGCGGCCGGATGATTTCGAGTTCCACTCACCCGGAGACGTCTTCGACAAGAAGCTCTGGGCGGAACTGAAGGCATCCACCGAGCCGCTGCGGTTCCCGACGCCCGACGGCAGCCTGTTCATCGGCGACAAGGGTATGCTCACCACCGGAACCTATGGCGAAGTAACGCGTCTGGTGCCGGCCTCGAAGATGGACGATTTCCGGATGCCGCCGCCGTTTCTCACGCGTTCGCCGGGCCACATGCGGGATTTCATTCGCGCCGCCAAGGGCGGAGATCCGGCCTGTTCGAACTTCAATGTGGCCGCGCCCTTCGTGGAGTGGATGCTGCTGGGCGTGATCGCGCTGCGCCACAAGGGCAAGCTGACCTACGACCCCGCGAAGATGGAAATCACCAACAACAAGGAAGCCAACGCGCTTCTGAAGCCCCAGTACCGCAAGGGCTGGGAAATGCCCCGCGTTTAGTTTGAAGACAGCCACCGAAGCAAACCCCGGC
>CAZXBZ010000147.1:0-8381 GCA_964639135.1 uncultured Solibacteraceae bacterium
GAACTGCGCGTGATTCAGCGCATTGTTGAACTCGGCGCGGAATTGGAGTTTGATCTGCTCCGTGATGGTTGTGTTCTTGACCATCGAGATATCCCAGTTATTCAGTCCAGGACCGCGCACGCCCGAGAACCGCGTGGAAACGGTGCGGATATTTGAACCGAGCTGTTTCTTGGAATCCCGTTCAAAGCCCGCGCTGGTGTTAAACCAGCGATAGATCGAACGGTCACCGCTCGAGAGCGGAATATCGTGGAGGTCTCCGGTGAAGATCATGTTCCCGAAGCCAAGCGGGGCGCCGCCCTGGGCCTGATACACGGCACCGGCCTGCCAACCCTCGATGAGCTTATTCAGCACGGGGCTGGCCGAAGAGGCAAACTTGCGGCCGCGGCCGAGCGGAAGTTCCCAGACACCACTGACAACCACCCGATGCGCGCGATCCTGATCGGAAATAACGCGCTCCGGCATGGGATCGGTGTCATTCAGGAAGCCCGTGGATTCGAGCAGTTTGGCCCATGTCCATGCCAGATTCACGGTAAATCCGGAGGACATCCGCTTCTCAAAACGCGTCTGAAGGGATGAGTAGCGGGAAGAACCTTCATTCGTGTCGTAGCTAATTCCAGTGAACTGCGGATAGGGCCGTAGCAACTGGCCTCGCGAGGTATTGCCACCGGAAAGGCTGGTTTTCGGGAGCATCGGGTAAAAGGGGTTTGCCACCTGCGCGCTCAAAAAATCAATGGCAGCCTGATCCCGGACGGGCGAGGTGCTGTAGTATTCGCGCGGTATGGGGTTGAACTGGCGGCCGGTGCGAAGATCCGATCCGTGATTGCCCACGTAAGCAATTTCGATGACCGATTGACCCGGCAGTTCCCGTTGAATGCTGACTTGCCACCGCTGCATGTAAGGATTGGCGAGTTTGGGGTTGAAGAAGCTGATTCCCTGCCCCGCGTTCGTCATGATTCCGAGGCTCGCGCCACTCGGCATGTCGTAGCCGTTGGGGAATGGATTGGTTAGATTGGCGATGTAAGTGATGCCGTTATCCTGGGAATCCACGTATGTGGTGGTTTTGCTGAAGCCCGCCTGATTGACCTGACGCCGCAGAATACCGATCTGGTCATAAAAGACGCCAAACCCGCCGCGGATGACCGTTTTCGAATTGAGCGCGTAGGCAGCGCCGATACGCGGCATAAGGTTGTTGCGGTTAGCGCTCCAGAGGCCACGCGGATTACCGCCGACGCCCGCGAAGGTGAGCCCGCCCAGCACCTGGAATTGGTCCGCTGGAATCTGCGGAATCGGATTAAGCGCGTAGTTCTCCCGCGCCTGAGCCTGCAGCGGGCTAGCGGCGGTGGTGTCCAGGCCAAGAACGGTACGGTTATAGCGCTCGGTTGTGGGCAACTCCACTTCGTACCGAAGACCCAGGTTCAGGGTAAGCCTCGATGTTACTTTCCAATCGTCCTGTACGTAGGCGGACCAGATGCGAGACTGCTCGGCATAGTTGTCGTTGACGCTGATCGATCCGCTTGAAGGCAGACCAAGAAGCGCGGCGGCAAAGCCCTGGCCGAGCGGGGCGCCGGGTGAGTTGTCGAAGGGTCCGCCTACCCGGCCGCCGGCCGCGAAATCAAAACTGCCGGAGGCTTGGCCAAGATCAAAGTTATTCTCCCGATAAGCACGGAAGCCGATGCCGTAGCGAACGGTGTGGGACCGGATGATGTTCGTGAGGTTCGCGGCGGCATCGTGAGTATCGTCGAACCGAAAGCCGTAGGTGTGCGGCGACATCTCAATGTCCTCGAACGTAATGTACGGAAATTTCAGCCCACGCGAATCCAGTGACTTCACCTGTGACTCAAAAGCCTGTGAAAAACCCAGGGAAGCCAGGGAAATACCGCGGCTGATGGGGTCGTCACCCTGCAGATAGCGTGTATAGCTGTAGCGGGTGTTCATCAGGAACGAGGGACTGAAAACGTACACATCATCGAAATTCAAGCCCTTGTTATCGCGGGAAAAGAACGCACCAGCGGCCTGATTATTGAAGCGGTTTTCGTAATCCTGCAGGCGGTGGTTGATATTCGCGCGCACGAAAATGCGATGCTTCTCGTTAATGTTCTGGTCGATCCGGAAAAAATGCGAATAGAAGGTATCCGATTCCGGACCGGGCCAATACCAATTTTTACCTCCATCGATTGTGCCCGCCTGGTTCGGAAGCGGGATATAGCTCATAATTGCCTGGCCGGTAGGGTTGATGCGGCTGGCCGGAATGACATTGCCCGCAAACGGCTGACGGCTGAAACGCCCCGAACCCGCGGACGCCGTGGTGTTCGGATCATAAATCTGGTACTGCGTGCCAAGAGCGAGCAAGTCGGAAAAATCACCCGTGCGTTCCTTCGCGGTGGGCACGGAAAAGGAGTAAGGAGACTCGATTGCGGCGCTGTGTATGCCCTCGTAGGCATACGTCCAGAAAGTGCGATTTCGGCCGTCGTAAAACTTCGGGATAAACACCGGCCCGCTCAGTGACGTACCCCAGCGGTTCTGCTTCACCGGAGATCTGGGCAAACCGTTCAGGTTGTTGAAGTAGCTGTTTGCATTCAGTTTCGTGTTCTGCAGAAAATCGTAGGCCGAGCCATGTAATTCGTTGGTGCCGGATTTCAGGCTGACATTGATCACGGCCGACATGGTGTAGCCCGTCGCGGCATCGAAGGTGGCGGTTTGAATCTTAAATTCCTGCACTGCTTCGGTGGGGGGAATGTAGGCCACATTGCCGCGCTGCGTGTTCGGAGCGCCATC
This sequence comes from uncultured Solibacteraceae bacterium, assembly GCA_964639135.1. GTDB lineage: Bacteria > Acidobacteriota > Terriglobia > Bryobacterales > Bryobacteraceae > JACTMJ01. The sequence goes on from CAZXBZ010000147.1 coordinate 2,776, forward strand.
GATCGTGAACTCGTTGGTGCCGGTGCGCGCGCCATCCGACGAGATGGCGGACGGAGAACTATTATCAAAGGGGCGGGACCAGCCGCCAGTGGAAAGATTCATGACGCCGGGCGTCAGATAAGACAGCATTACGGGGTTTCCATCCTTGAGCGGCAGTTCCGTAATGCGATCGTTATCAATCACCTGGCCCAAGGACGCACTGGAGGATTCGACCAGCGGGGTAGTACTCTCGACGACGATGCTCGACGACGCCTCACCCAACTGAAGCTGAACGTTCAGCGTGGCCCGCTCCGCGATACTGAGCCGGATGCCGGACTGAATGTAATCCCGGAAGCCGGACATCTCGATCGTGACGTTATAGACGCCCGGGATAAGGAATGGCAGCAGGTAATCCCCGCTTTCGTTGGTTCTGCCGCTGGTGGCGACATTTGTTGCGGTATTGACGGCCTTCACGGTAGCTCCCACGACAACGGCGTCCGACGGATCCGTTACGCGGCCGAGAATCTGGCCGCGCGTCTCTTGCGCCATCGCTATCGGGGCCATCAGCCAGACCATGGCACAGACGGTGAACACCGCCAGAATGACCTCTCGGATGCAACTTTTCACAATAAAAACCTCCGAAATCGACTAGAAAGTCTGAAATTAGCATACCCCTATGTGAGTCTGTGAGCGCCGTCGTTGTTAATTTGTTTCCGACGAGTACGGAATCGCGCAAAACTAGCAGAAATTCGCATTGGACCGGCGCGTCGCTCAATGGAGAGAGGGACCGATACGCTGCTGGCGGCGGGAGCCAGCAGGCATGGCTAAGCACAGCCGGAAGACGTTGCCCCTCTTTTCGGGATAGCCGTCCCCCGTCTTAATGTTCTTTTATATGTTTCGCTTGGCGAATTACGTGGATCGTTTCGAATTCGCCCGGCTTAAGGAGAGCTACGCCAATGAGCACGCTGACATGACACTCGGCGGCATCGAAGACAGAACTCGAGGAAGGCATGCAACGAACAAAGTACGCCTCCTCCGCCGTCGCGCCGCGCAACGCCCCGCGTCGCCAGAAATCGTGGAGAAAACTCCGCACTTGCAGGCAGATCTTCTCGCGCGCCGCGCCGCTCTCCAACTCCTGCTCGATCGAATCGACGCCACGAGCGATGCTGCGCTCCAGCATAAGCAGGAACCGGCGGATGGGGAGGTATTTTGATTCCCGCCCCTCGGCCGGCGCTCCGGCCAGGGTTCGCGCGCCCCATAGGATCACGCCGTGGCCGGGGAGGTCCCGGATGGTGTTGATGCCTTCCCGGCCAAGCAGGCTGAATTCTTCAGGGGAAAGTTCCCTGGTGAGGGTGACCGCTTCGAGAATGGCGTGCAGGCCGGCCGGCGATTGCCAGACACCGCGTTCCTGATCGAGCCAGGAGAGCAAACCAGCAACCGCTCCGCTGGGGCCGAAGCTGCGGTTACGGCCATGCTGGAGGGCGTCCGGAAAGTAAAGACGAGGGTAATAGAGAGCGGCGGCACCGCTCCGGAGATCGGGGTTCGCGTGCAGCCAGTGGCGGATCTCCGAAGGGGAATCCGAGAGCAGCGGGGGATCAACGAGCAGAACCATGCCGAGTTCCCTGGCGAGCGCGAGAGCCGCGCCATACACCTCCGCGCCGTGAGCGCCCAATTCGGCGGCCCGAGGGATGGCAAGGATTCCAGGCTGCTTGCGGCCAATCGCGCGCAGGGCATGAATGCCGGTTTTGGGCCCGGCGGCTCCGATGAGGAATTCCGCCAAAGCACTGGGAGATGCCTGACGCTCGCCACTCGCGCTCAGCAGGGCGAGCCCGCCTTCCGCGGGGTCCGGAATGCGCACCACCCAGGCAAACTCGCCGCCATTCTCAAAAAACAAATAAATTGCGTAACTTGCTTCACTGGTGGGGTCGAAGCCGCCAAAGAGCATCTGGAACTCCCGCCAGGAAGTGACGGGAACAGGCTCATGGTAGGGTCCCTGGGCGAAGGTATCGACGAAAGCCGCGGTATCGACCGGGACGGGGTGGATGGCGGCCAGCGTCTCGTCTGATTCCATAAAGCCCATAAGTCCATGGTACGCGGTGGTGATGCGAGAGACACAAAACGAAACGAATAGAGCGGAGGCGTTTTTGCGGCCAGCGGCGTGCGCTACCCTGGAGAGGGTAGACCGCTCGATGGACGAACGCGACTTTTTTATCGAAGCCCGGACACAGAAGACCGCGACGCTGAATTGCCCCTTCTGCAAGACGACGAACGAGTATGCGCTGGCCTGGATGGTGCGCAAAAAACGGACCAACATCAACCTGGCGCGGCTTGACGAACGGGATCGCGCGAAGTTCGAAAAAGCGCAGAGCTACATGGTGCTGCTTGATGACCATGCGACCTGCCACGAGCCGGGCTGCCGGAGACACTTCGAGATATCGGGTGTCAAAACGATGGCTTTTGTGACGCCGGAACAACTGGAGGAGATCCGCTTCCACGACGGGGGCGGACGCGACCGGGGTAGCCGCCAGCCAGCACGGGGAGGCAGGCGCGCCGAGGAACGGCAGCCGCGAGGCCCAGGGCAGGATTTTCGCAAGAGCGGCTACCGGGAAAACCGGGGCTTCTCTCAAGGCCCCGCGAAGAGACGCGACGGCGGCCAGCCCGCCTCCCCGCAGCACTCCCGATGGGGCGACCAGCAGGGATCCCGAAGCCCTCGCGGCAAGCGGCCCGACCCGACCGGGCCGGGCGGCGGCTGGCGCTGAGCCGGATGGCCTTTCTTCTCCCTTCACTCACGGTTCCGGCTACCCTTCCGGTAATCTCTCTTCGGCGGTTTTCCACTCTTCGCGAACCACCAACGCATCCCCTTCCCGCATGAGGTGCGGGGCGCGGCGCTCCAGATCCGCGAGGAAGGCCGCTCTTCGCCTGGGGCTGATAAGGACGCGCTTCGTGCGGCCGTAACGGATGTCGAGGCGGTCAAGACTCCACGCGGGGGCGCTGAGCGGGTTGCGGGACGGGCTCACCCTGGTGATCGCGAGAAGAGGAATGCGGATGCGCAGAAGGCCGCTACGGACAACGAGAGATTTCGGCTCAAACGCATACTCGCAGGGATAGGCAATCATCCACATGAGCGCGAGCACGGCCAGAGGAAGCACGATGACTCCGGAGTCAAAGGGCTCGCCGACGCTGATCATCGAGCCCAGATGCCATGCGGGCAGGCCGATGGAGAGAACAATATAGGCGGCGGAGACGAATTTCAGCCACCCATCGACCTTGGTGGGATAGGATCGCGAAGGCTCGGAAATCGTCGTGGAATCCATCGTTCAGCATAAGCCGCCAGACGGAACGCGGGGCTGTTCCATCCAGTAGACTACACTTCGCGCAATCGATGGGCGGAAGCGCGTGGGCCTTGCGAACGGGTACAACTTCAGACGCCAGCGGGCTTCGGGGCCGGCGGGCAAGCTCAGGCGGCTCTGGGCACGGCGAAGATCGACACTTTCTCGAGAAGCTCCTGCTTGAGTTCGTTCTGGTTCTTGTTGAAGTGACGGCGGGCATTTTGCGGAAGCAAATCGATGAGGTCTTCGAAGGAATACGCCGGCGGTTCAGGAATCACGGCGAAGCCGAGGAGGTTAGTCATACGGTTGGTGATGCGGACGAGATTCGCGAGATCGCGGTGATGCGGCTCCGGGGCCTCATGATGGGTTTGGGCGACCAGACGGACATCGGCGGGCAGGTTCCATTCCGAGGCGAGCCAGGCGCCGGCGATGCAATGATCGATATCGAAAACATCGAGTTCAGCCTGGATCAGGGATAAGCCCTCGTCGGCGGCGACATCGAGCAGGCGTGCGTACTCCTGGGGATAGGCGGTCATCATCCCGAGGCGGCCAACATCGTGCAACAGGCCGGCCATATAAGCCTGTTCCGGGAGGATTCCGGTATCACGGGCGACGGATTCGGTGAGAGCGGCACAGGCCACGCAATGGATCCAACAATCCAGCAGGCGCTGATAGCGGAGGGCGGATTTGATCTGCGCGTTCAGCGCCACCATCATGACAAGCGCCTTGACGCGCTCCAACCCGACGATGGAGATGGCATGGCCGATGTCGCTCACCTGCTGCGCGAAACCGAAAAGAGCGGAGTTCGCGAGGCGGAGCAATTCGAACGAGAAGGTGGGATCCGTGCGGATGACATCCGAGAGCTGATAATTCGAGACGTTCTGATCTTGCAGGAGGCCGAGCAGACGGTTCGCAACCGGAGGAAAGGGAGGGAGCTGGCGCAAGGCCCATGGATATTTGGGGACTGATTTGAGTTTTTGCATGGAATCTTTCCTCCGTGTGAACCGCCGGATCGGGGGCCGCGGCACGAAGCAAAACACCGGCCAGCCAGCACCCGCACCTCACTGACTCTATCGGCCTCTCAGCCAAAAGCTTTACGGGGCTCCCAGCGCTTTTCCGGGAAATTTGACGACGGACCGAACCGCGCCGGGCCCGCCTCCCGATAGTGGCGCGGACCGGCCGCGCGAAGCACGGCGGCGCGGGACGAGACCAGCCACTCATGAGAACATAGAGATTTGGGGAAAGGCGCGCGACGCCGAAGGAGCATGGTGTATCGCCGGACCGGCATTCCACGGGAAAGGCGGCCGGCCGTCATTCTTATCGCTCTATTTTCGGTTCCAACGGCGTCCGCGGCGCGCTTTCCCGACTTCCCAACCTCAGGAGCAGAACTTCGATGAGCGACCAGAATTTAACGAATAAACAAGAGTTTCGCATCGAAAAGGATTCGATGGGCGAAGTGCGCGTGCCGGCCGATGCGCTCTACGCGGCGCAGACACAGCGCGCGGTGGAGAATTTCCCGGTGAGCGGGATCCGGTTTCCGCGGGCCTTCATCCGGGCGCTGGGGCTGGTGAAGGGCACGGCGGCGGAGGTGAACGAATCCCTCGGACTGCTGGACGCGGCGGTGGCAAACTCGATCATCGCCTCCGCGGAGGAGGTGGCGGCCGGGCAGCACGACTCGCAGTTTCCGCTCGACATTTTCCAGACCGGCTCCGGCACCTCGACGAACATGAACACGAACGAGGTGATCGCGACGCTGGCGACGCGGAAACTGGGCGGCAAGGTCCACCCAAACGACCACGTGAATTGCAGCCAGAGTTCGAACGACGTCATTCCGACGGCGATTCACGTGAGCGCGCTGCTTGAGACCGATGGCGACCTGATTCCAGCGATGGAGCATCTGGCCAGGGTGATCGACGAAAAGGCGGCCACGGTGGACCACGTGGTGACCACGGGACGCACGCATTTGATGGACGCCATGCCGATCCGGCTGAGCCAGGAACTGAGCGGATGGAGCAGCCAGGTGAAGGATTCGGTGGCGCGCCTGAAGGCGACGTATCCGCGCATCGGAGCGCTGGCGCTGGGCGGTACGGCGATCGGCACGGGGATTAACGCGCATCCGGACTTCGGCCGGAAGGTGGCCGAGGCCCTGGCCGCGAAGACGGGCCTGCCGTTCGTCACGAGTTCGAACTACTTTGTGAGCCTTTCGAGCCTGGACGCGGTGGCCGAGCTGAGCGGGCAGTTGAAAACCTACGCGACGGCGCTGATGAAGATTTCGAACGACCTGCGCTGGATGAATAG
>CAZXBZ010000148.1:0-4732 GCA_964639135.1 uncultured Solibacteraceae bacterium
GGATCAGCCTTTGATAAAAAGCGAAAAGCTCGGCATGCGGTCCTGCGTGGCGAAGCTCGGGATGCAGTTTCGCACTGAGAAGGGTATCTTCCGCCTGGGGATCCGGCGGCTCGCCTTCCCACCGGAACGCCGTGAATTCCGCCTTTCGCCCCTCCCGGACCGCCTTTACAAGGTCTTCGTCCCCGTGGCTCACAAAATACGGGAACGGTGACGTCTCGTCATATTCCTCGCCCATGAAAAGGAGAGGCACATACGGCGATAAGAGTGTCCACGCGGCGGCAAGTTTCAACTTGGGAAGCCCAACCATGTGTCCCAGCCGGTCGCCCCTCAACCGGTTCCCGATCTGATCGTGGTTCTGGGCGCAAACGATGAAGCGTACCGGAGGGATATCCCTGGACGGGCTTCCGTGCGCCCGCCGGCGGTACGCCGAATACTCCCCCTGGTAGACGAACCCCTCCGAAAGACTTCGCGCAAGCTGTTGAAACCGCGGGTAATCTCCGTAATAGCCGCGAGATTCTCCGGTCAGAGTATGGCGCAGGGCGTGGTGAAAGTCATCGTTCCATTGAGCGTCGAGGCCGAATCCGCCTAATTCGCGGCGCTTTACCCAGCGTGTATCGTTCGCGGCGGATTCCGCCAGCACGTAAATCCGGCGATGCAGCGCTTCGGCTCGCTGGTGGATTTCGGCCGCCAGTTCCTCAAGGAAATGCCTGGCGGAGAAATCGTAGATTGTATCGGTCGCATCGAGGCGTAGCGCGTCTATCCGGTATTCCGTAACCCAGTTCAGCGCGTTCTGAATAAAGTAATGCCGCACCGGCCCGCTGTCCGCGCCATCATAGTTGATCGCGTCGCCCCATGGCGTATGGTGACGGGCGGTAAAGTATGGCCCGAAGTCGCGTAAGTAATTGCCTTCAGGCCCTAGATGGTTATAGACGACATCGAGCACAACCGCCAGTCCGGCCAGATGGCACGCGTCCACGAAACGCTTCAGCCCCTCGGGTCCGCCATAGCTAGCCTGCACCGCGTAGGGGTAAACTCCGTCATAGCCCCAGTTCCGGTTTCCCGGACACTGGGCCACTGGCATGAGTTCCACCGCCGTGACGCCGAGTTCCCGCAGGTAAGGAATCCGCGCAATCGCGGCATCAAAATCGCCTTCTTGCGTGAACGCGCCCACATGCATTTCGTAAAGGATGTACTCGGAGAGGGGTATACCCGGCCACGCCACGGCCCGCCATTCGAAATCGTCCGCCACCACGGTCGACGCTCCGTGTACACCGGTTTCCTGCAGGCGTGACGCGGGGTCCGGGCGCTCCAAGTGCCCGCCGAGCAGGTACGTATACCGGCCGCCGGCGGCGTTATATTCGGCCACCGCCTCGAAATACCCGTCACCGGCCGGAGCCATCGCAACCAGATCCTTCCGGGTATGTTGTAAGCACAAATCCACGCGCTCATGATGAGGCGCCCAGACACGGAAGTGTGTGCGGCCATCTGGGAGTACCGCGGCGCCAAGATCGAAAGACGTGGATAGGTTGATTTCTCGCATAGGTGGTGCGCGGCCAATGACTCTGGCGCGATGCCGGGAGAACGGTTCGGAAACACGCGGGAGGATCGTGCCGGTTCTGCGATGAACCGCACACAAAGTAGGGCGGCAATATGAGGTGGTCTTATTATAACAGACTCAATTTCACCTGCTTAGAGCGCTGTTTCGCGCAAAATGAGCCACGCTGGACCGCGGAATGCGAGCCCAACATGGGCGGTGCGTAAATCCGCTTCTCCGGGCTTTCAATTCACTTTACGACCGGCTCCGGAACGTGTACACTAACACTTAGGTATGCCTAAGTTGCATCCGGTCCCCACGGAATCCACCGACAATTACCTCAAAGCCGTCTTTGAGATTACGGCGTTGCGGCAGCGTGCCAGCACCAACGAAATCGCCCGCCGCCTGCGGATCTCCGCGGCATCCGTCACCGGAATGCTCAAGAAACTGGCCGCCACAACGCCGCCGTTGATCACTTACGAAAAACGCCGCGGCGCGGAATTGACCGCCTCGGGCCACGAGCGGGCCGTGGAAGTCATCCGCCATCATCGTCTGATTGAGACTTATCTGCACACGGCGCTCGATTACGCATGGGATGAAGTTCACGACGAAGCGGAAAAGCTCGAGCATTTCATCTCGGAAGATCTCGAAGACCGCATGGCCGCGAAATTAGGCTTTCCGGAGTACGACCCGCATGGCCACCCGATTCCGCGCCGGGATGGCAGCATCCCTCCATGCAACGATTTTCCCCTGCGTGAAGCCCAGGCCGGGACGTCCGTTCGCATTAGCCGCGTTCCGGATGACGACCCCGCATTGCTCCAAGCCATCTCCCATCTTGATCTGGAACTTCACAGCGAATTCGAAATCCTCGAGCATCGCGCGTCCGGTGGCGCCTCGATGCTGTGCAAGCCATGTGGTTCCCGGTTTGAGCTGCCGGAAAAAATTGCCTCCCGTCTGCGCGTTGCGACGCTCCCACCACCGGACGGCGTCGCGCCAGGCGCATCCGAGAGAGAGCGGCTCTCGCCGCGACGAACTGGCAAGGAGGCGTCCTGATGGCTTCTCCCATCCTCGCGATTTTATTTGGCCTTTCGATTCCTTTGATATTCGGCGTGGTGAATACTCGTTTATCAGACGATTCCTCGATATGGACTTTTTTTCGAAGGTTTCGCCTCACCCGTGAGCGCAAGCTCTGGGAGGATGTTTTGCGCCAGATCCTGCAAATGGAGCAGGACGGCAAAATCGTCAGCCCGGAATCCCTGGCGGGCGTCATGGGGCGGCCTCTCCCCGTGCTGCGTCAGATCATCGGCCGCATGGCGGAGCATGACCTCCTCGCGGAAACCGGCCAAACCCTGCGCCTCACGTCCGACGGAAAGCGCTGGGCGCTCCATATCCTGCGCGCTCACCGGCTCTGGGAAAGCTACCTCGCCGATGAAGCCCGTCTTCCCATGGGCCGCCTCCACAATCAGGCGGAAGCCGTCGAACACCGCCTCACGGAAAGCGACCTCGAAGCGCTTGACGCCCATCTCGGCCATCCCGCGGAGGACCCGCACGGAGACCCCATTCCCACCGCCGAGGGCCAACTGGCGGAGCCCCGGGGCGTGCCGCTCTCTCAATGGGAGGGAGGAGAGTATGTCCGGGTGGTCCATCTCGAGGACGAACCGCAAGACATTCTTAATAAAATCCTTTCAAAAGGTATTCGGCCGGGCGCGACCCTCCGTATCGAAGAGATCGCGCCTCAGTGTATCTCCGTGACCTCCGATGGCGCTTCGATCACGCTCGAACAGGAGTTGCTTCCGAATATCGAGATTGTCGAAGATTCGGCTCACTTCGCGCGGGATCCGAATGTGGTCCGCCTTTCGCAACTGCCTACCGGCCAGCGGGGCGAGGTTCTCTCCCTTTCGAGCGCGATCCGTGGCTTCAGCCGGCGCCGTTTGCTCGATTTTGGAGTCACGCCCGGTACGAAAGTTTCTCCGATTCTGGATAACCCCTTCGGCGACCCGCGCGCTTTCCGGGTTCGGGGCACCACCATCGGCATTCGCGGCGAACAGGCTCGCGAGATCTGGGTGAGGCGGGAGCCGAACGGCCTCGCCGAAGCGGGAGGTTCCCATTGAGTGCGGCAATAAACCCTGTTCCCGGAGCGCCCCCCGGCCACGATTGCTCCACGTGCTCGTCCTACGCGCACCTTGAGCAGCTTGGAATTCGTCTCGATTCCTGGGATTATCTGGTCGCTCTGGCGGGTAACCCGAATACCGGGAAAAGCTCCGTTTTCAATGCATTAACCGGTCTGAAGCAGCACGTTGGAAACTGGCCCGGAAAAACCGTTTCGCGTGCCGAGGGCGGCTTCCGCTTCAACGGCGTCCGTTACAAGATTGTGGACCTGCCCGGCACTTATTCCCTCCTTTCGGCCAGCGAGGACGAGGAGATCAGCCGCAATTTTATTCTTTTCGGCAAGCCGGATTGCATCGTTGTCGTTACGGACGCAACCGCCCTTGAGCGAAATCTGAACCTCGCGTTGCAGGTGATGGAGATCTCGGATCACGTCGTCGTCTGCGTCAATCTCCTCGACGAGGCCCGCCGCAAAGGGATCGAGGTCGATCTGCGGAGCCTGTCGCGCGATCTCGGCGTACCGTGCGTGGGAACGGTCGCCCGTACCGGCGAAGGTTTGCAGGCGCTGATGCGCGCCGTTTCGGAGGTGATCGACGGCACGTCCCCAACCAAGCCGGTTCGCACCCAGGTTCCCGCCGAGGTTGAGGCCGCGCTCGCGGAACTCGTTCCCATGATCGAAGCCGTATCCCCCGGCTTGCCGAACGCCCGCTGGGTAGCCTTCCGCCTGCTCGACGGTGATTTGCGTATTCGCCAGGCGCTCCTCAACGGAGATCTGGCGAATCTTGCCCAGCGCCAGCAGGAAGCCGCCGAGCCCGGCGCGCCGCCGCTCGTCTCCATTCACGGCGCGCAGTGACCCCTTGAGATAGAGCCCATGTCCACGGTGAACCACGCTATTAACCCGGAAGACGTTCTCGCGAGGGCCGATGCGCTCCGGCGCACCTTCCGCACCAGTTTCCGGGATCAACTCGTGGAAGGAATCTATTCCCAGGCGCAGACCCTCGCCTCGCGCTCCGTCAAGCGGGATTCCGGGAAGAAGTGGGATCTCGACCAGCGCATCGATGTTCAGCTCGTCGAGCGTGGCCACTACCGGCA
>CAZXBZ010000148.1:4742-8373 GCA_964639135.1 uncultured Solibacteraceae bacterium
TCGACCAGCGCATCGACCGTATCGTTACCTCGCCCTGGCTCGGCCTGCCCATCATGATGGCCCTTCTGACCGTCGTGCTGTGGATCACTATTATCGGAGCGAACTACTTCTCGGAAATGCTCTTCGTCGCTCTCTTCAGAGTCGAGGATTGGGGCGTCTACTTCTTCACCAAGCTGAGCGCGCCGTGGTGGCTTACCGGCTTCTTATGGCACGGCGTCTACCGCGGGCTGGCCTGGGTTGTCAGTGTCATGCTGCCGCCCATGGCGATCTTTTTCCCGATCTTCACCATCCTCGAAGATTTCGGATACCTGCCCCGGATCGCGTTCAACCTTGACTGGCTCTTCCGGAAGGTTGGCGCTCATGGAAAACAATCCCTGACCATGGCCATGGGATTCGGATGTAACGCGGCGGGGGTTGTCGCGACCCGTATTATCGATTCTCCCCGCGAACGCCTTATCGCCATCCTCACGAACAACTTTGTCCCCTGCAACGGCCGGTGGCCCACTCTCATCATGCTCGCCACCATTTTCGTGGCGGCTCAATTTCCGCCGATGGTCGCGTCCCTTGTCGCGGCGGGCACGTTGCTCGCCGTGGTACTCATCGGAATTTTCTTTACCTTTGTGGTCTCGGCCGTGCTGACGCGCACCATCCTCAAGGGGACCGCTTCCGCCTTCAGCCTGGAGCTTCCCCCCTACCGGCGGCCCAGTATTCTGCGAACCCTCTATACCAGCCTGATCGACCGCACGTTCTTCGTTCTCATGCGGGCTCTCGCCACCGCCGCTCCGGCGGGCGCCGTGATCTGGCTCATGGCGAATGTACGCATCGCGGGGCAGAGCCTTGCGCAATGGGCGGTGGTGGGGCTCAACCCGTTCGGCCACCTTCTCGGTCTCGATGGCACGGTGATGCTCTCTTACATCGTCGCCATCCCGGCGAACGAGATCGTCATCCCCACCATGATGATGGTCTATTCCAAAGCCGGCATGATGATGGATGACGCTGGCTACGAATCCATCCGCCATCTGCTCGTCGATCAGAACGGCTGGACGCTGCTCACGGCTGTCTGCCTGATGCTTTTCTCCCTGCTCCACAACCCCTGCGGCACCACCATCCTCACCATCTGGAGGGAGACCAAGAGCAAGCGCTGGACGCTCCTCGCCACTTTCCTGCCGCTCAGCATTGCGTTTATCGTGTGTTTTGCCGTTGCCAGCGTCGCGCGGCTCTTCGGCGCGGCGGGCTGAGTTCGCCAGCCGCCCGCCTCAGCGTTTCGCTGGCAGCCGGTACCCAGGCGTTAGCACCCGGCGCAGCACATCCGGCGACATCGCCTCATATCCCCAATACTCGGCCTGGATGTCTTCCCGATGCGTAACAAAAAACCCGATGCGCAGCGCCGCGCGGTACCACAACTCACTCATCAGCCAGCCCGTGCCGGGGAAGAACCGCTGCCCGGCCACGGCGCGCGTGCCCTTTTCCATCTGAATAAAAATCCATCCGAGGTTCACGGTTTCGTCAAGCTGCCCTTCCGCGCGCACCCAGTTCCCCGACGCCTTGTCAATCCACAATCTCCCCGAGGCTTTGGTGAACACCTTTCCCGTACGGTTCACCGGTTTATAGCCCGGACGCGGGGTGGCCTGAAGAACGTAGCAGAGATGTCCGCCGCGCATCTCCTCGCCCGTCAGTTTGAAGAGAAACGCGGCCGGAATTTCTTCGAGAGTCTCGCGGAATTGCGCCCGTTTTTTTTCATAGGCGGAAATGCGTTTCTCGCGCTCGGCCGCCGATTCACTCCCGCGAATCTCGATCACCTTGCGAAGAAATTCCTGCTGCGCCTCCATTGCCGCGCCCGAAACGGCCGTGCCGTCTTCCTCGAGCAGAACCCGCTGCGGCGATCCCCCGATCATCAGGACATCGTGGATTTTTACGCCCGACTTCTTCACCTTCTCCGCGCTATCCAGGTCCTTCGAAACGACCCGCTCCCGGAACGCATACCCCAGTTCCCGCCGGCCGGCCTCCTCCTCCAGCGCGAGCGCCCGCCGCACCAGAGCGTCCGGGTCCGCCTGTCCGAACGCGGAGACACCCCAGGCTGCCGCGGCAACCAGCGCAAAAATTCGAAAAGCGCCCAGCATGTTGCTTCTCGCATTATCCAATGGAATCCATCCCCCTCTCGATGGAGCCGGGGTCTTCAAGGCAGCCAATCGCGCGGCCGTTACACGTCCGTAACGCCGCGAGGAGGCGAAGATTCGCGTTGGGGGAGGGGAACAGGCTGGGTGCGCGGGTAAAAGCGAAAGAAATGTGCCGAATCAGCGGAGCCGAACGCCGCTTGGGCCGTGGCTGCCCAAGCTGTCTGATGAGAGGAACTGGCGGAGAGAGAGGGATTCGAACCCTCGATAGAGTTTCCCCTATACACGCTTTCCAAGCGTGCGCCTTCAACCACTCGGCCATCTCTCCAGGAAGGCCAAACAAGGCCGCGAACCGGCGGCCCAACTCATGATGGTAACACGTGATTCGCCGCTTCCCTTGCGAAAACTGAAGCCTCCGTTGCCGCCGCGGCGCGTGCCTGGATGGCGTCTTCGGGAACGGTCCGAAACCGACGGATCTCCGGGATTGCATCGATCCCGCGCCGTTCGATTTTGGGCCTTGTGGCCAGGGTGCCGCTGAATGCCGCCACGTTCACATTCTCAGTGCCCCAGGTTGTCCTGAAACTCAATGCGAATCCGGCGAGTCTGATGGGTAACCGAATGCGACCAGCACTAGTCCAATATAATAGGTTCGTCGGCTGGTTGAAGGCCCGCGCGTATGTTTTCGTGTTTACAAGCAATCCGGACCTTCGATAGACTCGACGTTACGCTAAGCTGCGTCCATTTCCGTTCAAGAAGGTAACCGTTCTATGCCAGAAAAATCTCCTGTTTCCCGGCGTGCTTTCGTTCAGACCGCCGGAGTGGCCACCGCAGCCGCCGTGGCATCCAAGTATGTTGCCGCGGGCCCTGCCATCCTGAAAGCAAAGGCGGCTGGCGCCGAGGTGAAGTACGGCTTCATTGGGCCAGGCAGCCGTGGAACCCGCCTGATGGAGCGGCACCTTACAAAGATCGATGCCGGACGTTGCGTCGCCGTGTGCGACGTGTACCAGCCGAACCTCGATAACGCCGCGAAGGTGATCGGCACGAATCCCGACAAGTACAACGACTATCGGGAACTGCTGGCCCGCAAGGACGTGGAGGCGGTTTTCATCACCGTGCCGATCAGCGTGCACTACCCGGTCATGCGCGATGCGCTGCTTGCCGGCAAGCACGTTTTCTGCGAAAAGAGCCTCGTTTTCACGCCGGAAGAGTATCACGGCTTGAAGAAGCTGCATGAAGACAACCCGAACCTGATGATCCAGGTGGGCTTGCAGCGGAATTACAGCCTCTTCTATCAGCTTGCCGAGGACATGATTCGCAAGGGCACCATCGGCGAAGTCACGCACATCTTTGGCCAGTGGCACCGGAATACCAACTGGCGGCGTCCGCTCACGGATCCGTCACTGGAGCGGCAGATCAACTGGCGTATGTACCGGGATCTCTCGAACGGTCTTACCGGCGAACTGGCCTCGCACCAGATCGACGTTTCGGACCGGATGATCGGGGCGGCTCCGCTCTAC
>CAZXBZ010000149.1:0-8326 GCA_964639135.1 uncultured Solibacteraceae bacterium
CCGCCCTGGCCGGCATATCCCTAGCTCTGGCGCTTATCTATCTGGTGCTGCGGCCTCCCATCGAAGTCCATGACGCCCACATCCAGATCGGCCGCCGGCTGATTGCCTGGGATTCCGTGAGCCATGTCGATGCGCCCTGTTCCATTGCCCCGCTCATTCTGCCGTTAACGCTGAATAGCAGGCGCCGCTTCTGGCTGATTTATATCGGAAGCAGGGAGTCCGGCCGGACACTGCTGCATCAGATACGCCGCCACTCCCGCTTCGCGCTCATTGACGGGTTGCCCTACAGGCAATTCTGGGAGGAAGATCTGGAGACCTTTCGAGAGCGTTGCGTCGTCACGGACCAATTGTGGAACGTCCTCTCACCCGGCGACGAAGACGAGGTGGAGCAAATCTTTCTGGCGCTTCGGAAGGAGAATTCCCCTCATCCGCGCCGCTCGGACGAATCCTTGCTGTAACGGATCATGGAGATTAGGGAGTGCAGACGCCCGAGGGCATCCGCTGGAAGTTTGAGGACTGTTGGAATCGGTGACTCGCGCCAGGAAATGGATACTTGCCTCGCTGCTTCTTGTCGCGCTATTCGCCGCGCTTGGCTGGCGCTGGTGGCTTCCGCTTCCAGGGGAGTTCCTGGTGCGGGGAGATTCTCCGGTCAAGTCCGATGGCGTCGTCGTCCTTGCCGGGGATGGCTATGGATATCGCATACGCGCGGGCGCGAAACTGGCCCAGGAAGGCTATGCGCCCGTTGTGCTCGCCAGCGGCGCGGCATGGTTCTACGGTGTATGCGAATGCGACATTGCGATAGATTATGCCGTCAGGCACGGTTACTCGCGCACGCTCTTTGAGCCTCTGCGAAACGAAGCCACGAGTACCCAGGCCGAGGCCCTGGCCATCTTCGCGGAGGCGAGACGCCGCGGCTGGAAGTCGATTCTGATTGTGACGAGTGATTACCATACCCGGCGCACCCGGCTTCTGTTCGATCGGATCAAACCGGAAGGGATGATTCTTCACATCTACGCCGCGCCGGACCGCTTCTTCCGCGCCGATCGTTGGTGGGAGAATCGCGAAAGCCGTAAGATTCTGCTTATGGAATGGACCAAGCTTGCCGCTGCCCTGGCGGGTGGCCTATGAGCGCTCAGGCTTCCGTCCTCCCCGATGCCGAAAAGAAAGTTTCGCTGGGGGAACTGTGGGAAGCGGTGCGCTTCCTCTGGCCCTACTTCCGGCCTTACCGGCGGGATCTGTCGCTCGGTTACGCCGCTCTGCTGATTAAGAACGGCGCTGGCGCCAGCATGCCGCTCATTATGAAGGCGGGTGTCGATAGCCTTATCACGGATTTCAAGCTTAGTACGACACTCCAATTCTGCGGCTATATGGTCGCGGCCATCTTCGTAAAGGGTTTCTTCCAGTTCTGGATGCGCGTCCTGCTGGTGAATGTTTCCCGCGACGTGGAGTACGACCTGCGGAATGACATTTTCGGCAACCTTGTAGGGCTGTCCAGCGACTTCTTTGGCCGCACCCGCACGGGCGATGTGCTTGCCCGCGCCACGAACGACCTTAGCGCCGTGCGAATGATGGCGGGCCCGGGCGTCATGTATTGGATGGAAACGGTCACGCTCGCGCTCGTGGTGCTCGTCCTGATGTTCACCGCGGATTGGCGGCTCACTTTGGCGGCGCTGCTTCCCGCGCCCATCGTCAGCGTCGCCGTTGGCCTGCTCGGTTCAAGGATCCATGTCTACTTCCAGGCGATCCAGGAAAAATTCTCGGATATCAGCAGCATGGTGCAGGAGAATCTGCAGGGCGTGCGAGTCATCCGGGCGTACGTGCAGGAGACAGCCGAGCAGGAAAGCTTTGCCCGGCTCAACCGGGAGTACATCGCACAGAATCTGAAGCTGGCCAAAATCTCCGGCCTGTTCATGCCCCTGCTCGAATTTCTCATCGGTATCTCGTTCCTGATGGTGCTGGCCGTGGGCGGCTGGCGGATGATGCGGGGCGAGATGACGGTGGGCGATTACGTGATGTTCAACAGCTTCATGGGTCTGCTCGTGTGGCCGATGATCGCGATGGGCTGGGTCGTCAATCTTACCCAGCGCGGGATGGCGTCACTCCGCCGCATACGCGAGTTTCTCGATGAGCGGCCCTCCATCGCGGACCCGGTTCACCCCAGGACGCCGGAAGCGCCGGACGGCCGCATCTCGCTGCGGAACGTGAGCTACCGGCATGAGCACGGTTTCGCCCTGCGCGGAATCAGCCTTGAGGTTCCGGCTGGCGACACGTTGGCCATTGTCGGGCCTACGGGCAGCGGCAAGAGCACGCTCGCGCGGCTCATCCCCCGGCTCATCGACCCCACGGAAGGGGAAGTGCTCGTTGACGGCGTACCGGTTAAAAACCAGTCGCTTGAGACTCTGCGAACGGGTATTGCGATGGTGCCCCAGGAGACGTTTCTGTTCTCGAGCAGCCTGCTGGAGAACATCCGTTTCGGAGCGCCCCTGGCCACCGCGGAGCAGGCACGCGCGGCGGCCATGGCCACCGGGCTCGGGCCGGATCTTGAAACCTTTCCCGAAGGCCTCGATACCCGCGTGGGCGAGCGGGGCGTGACCCTTTCCGGCGGCCAGAAGCAGCGGACCGCGATTGCCCGGGCGCTGCTGTCGGATCCGCGAATTCTGATTCTCGACGATGCTCTCGCGAGTGTGGATAACATCACCGAGGAGCGCATTTTGCGGGAACTGGAAACCGCCATGCGCGGACGCACCACCATCCTGATCTCTCATCGCATCTCCACGATTCGCCAAGCGCGGCGTATTGTGGTGCTGCAGCGCGGGGAACTCGTCGAATCCGGATCGCACGAGGAACTGATCGAGCGGGGCGGCTATTACGCGGATTTGTACAACCGCCAGTTGATCGAGGAAGAACTCGAATCCATCTCGTAAGGCTCACTGGCCGAGGCGGCGTCCCGGCCAGGGGCGCTTCATTCGGCGTCTGTTCGCCAATTCAGTCTATAATAAGGAGTTAGCTGCGAGTGTTGCTTTAGGAGGACGATGAGTCGAGAGGATTGCATTGAAGTAACCGGAACGGTTCTTGAGAAGTTTCCGAGCGGACTGTTCAGCGTGCAACTGGATCAGGACGAATCACGCGTTATTCTTGCCCATCTTGCCGGAAAGTTGAGACGGCACCGCATTCGCGTATTGGCCGGCGATCGCGTGACGCTCGAAATGTCGCCCTACGATCTCACCAAGGGCCGTATTACCTATCGCCACAAGTAAGCAGCTCGCGCGCGGCTGCCTGCCTCCCCGCTTTCCGGCACGCTCCCGCCATTGCGCGCGAACCGGAATTCCTGCCACATTGAAGGAAGCTTGGCTATCCGTGTACTGGCAATCCTGGGCACCCGCCCCGAAGCGATCAAGCTTTGCCCGCTCGTGTTATCGCTCCGGCAATTGCCAGACCGCTTCCAGGTTCACGTTTGCTCCACCGGACAGCATCGGGAATTGCTCGAACCGGTCTGGGATTGCTTCGGCGTTCAGCCCGATACCCGCCTCGATGCCATGCGGACCGGGCAGCCTCTCGCCGAAAGCGCGGGCCGGATCCTAACCGCGCTTCCTCCCGTGTTCCGGGCCTTCAAGCCGGATCTTGCAATCGTACAGGGCGACACCACCTCCACCTTCTGTGGCGCGCTGGCGGCGTTCTACGCGGGGGTTCCCGTGGCGCATGTTGAAGCCGGCCTGCGCAGCGGAGATCTCTCGGCGCCATTTCCCGAGGAACTGCACCGCGGACTTGTCGGAGGGATGGCGGATCTGCATTTCGCCGCCACCCGCGGAGCCGCGCGCAACCTGCTCCGGGAGGGCGTGCCCGAGGGGAAGATCCATGTCACTGGCAATACCGGGATCGATGCGCTGCTGTTCACGTGCCGCGCCCTCGATCGCGGTGAGGTTCGCCCCGCGGTGAAATTTGCGCCCAGGCGGCGGCCGCGCATCCTCGTCACCATGCACCGGCGCGAGGCCCTCGATGCCGGCATGCCCTCGATCTGCCGTGCGCTCCATCGTTTAGTGACGTCGAACGACGTGGAAATTGTTTTTCCGCTGCATCCAAACCCGCGCGTGCGCGAAGTAGTGGCTCGGGAGCTGCCTCCGCACGAACGGATCGAACGGTGCGACCCTCTCGATTATGTTTCCTTCGTGGAATTGATGCGCCAATCGGATCTTACCGTCACCGATTCGGGCGGCATCCAGGAAGAGGCGCCCTGCCTCGGGCTGCGCGTCGTGGTTCTCCGGCGGACCACGGAGCGCCCCGAAGGGGTGGAGGCCGGCCTCGCCCATCTTGCCGGATATGACCCCGAGGCGATTTATGCGTCCTGCTTGAAAGCCCTCGGCGAAGTGAAATCGCGGCCGCGCGAAAGTTCCGGTCACGCGATCTATGGCGATGGCGAGGCTTCCGGGCGTATTCGGTCGCTAATCATCTCATATTTCAGCGGATAAAAGCTGAATCAGCGAGATGGAAATTCCCGCCTGAGGCGTATTCGCGGTCTCGATGGATCCGAATCCGGCATCCCGATTTGGATAATCCCTGGTGCCGGGAGACTCAATGACCAAGACCCTATCGCTGGTTCCGAACGACCGCCTCAAAATGCGCGGAGCCGAACCCATCGACATCGGTGCATACCTCCAGACCCGCATCATCGGGCAGGAGGAAGCCCTCTGGGAGATCATTCCTTACCTCGAGATGTACCAGGCGAATCTTAACCCGGCCGGCCGGCCCGACGGGGTGTGTCTGCTGCTCGGGCCGACCGGCGTCGGCAAGACGCGGACCGCGGAGGTTGTCGCCGAGGCTCTGCACGGGAATGACCGGCATTTGCTTCGCGTGGATTGCGGGGAATATCAGATGGAGCACGAAGTCGCGAAGCTCATCGGCGCGCCCCCCGGCTACCTCGGTCACAAGGAGACACAAGCCGTTCTTTCACAGCAGCGCATTGATGCCGTCACCAGCGAATCGTCACGCCTCTCCGTCGTCCTCTTCGATGAGATCGAAAAGGCTGCTCCCTCGATGCAGCGCATCCTGCTCGGCATTCTGGATAAAGCTTTTCTGCGCACGGGAGATAACCATCCGGTCAGCTTTGAGAACTCGATGATCTTTCTCTCGTCGAATCTCGGCGCGCGGGAGATGGCGGAACAGGCGCGGCCAGCAGTCGGCTTTTCTCCTGGCGCGAATGAGGCGGATGGCGTCAAACTGCGCGCCACGGCCCTCCATGCCGTTCGCAAACGATTCTCTCCGGAGTTCCTGAACCGTATCGACGCCACCGTAACCTACCGTTCGCTGTCGCGGGAGGCGATGGGGCTGATTCTGGATCAGCAATTGGCCGCGCTCCAGCAGCTCATCGATCTGCGCCTCGGCGTCCGCGCCGTCCTGCTGCGGTACACGCCGGAGTGCCGCGAATTTCTGCTCGAAAGGGGAATCACTACGGAGTATGGGGCGCGGGAACTCAAACGCACGGTGCACCGCTGGGTGCTGCAGCCGCTGGCCTCCCTCGTAATCCAGAAGCGCATACCGGCGGGCAAGCGCGTGGAAGTGGGTGTGAACTCCGAAGAACCGGGCACAACCTTCAGGCTGCTGCGCTGATCGTCCGCGCCGCGGACGCGGTACCGCGTCACCCGGCAAACGCCGCGCGGGCATAGCTGCTAGCCTGTCTAGGTAAGCCCGCGCGCCATCCGGCCGCGGGCGGAGAGCATCACGTGTCCGGCATCCTGAGCATCGTTTCGACGCCCATCGGTAACCTCGAGGATATTACGCTCCGCGCCATTCGCGTGCTTCGGGAAGCCTCCATCATTGCCTGTGAAGATACACGGCACACACGCAAGCTTCTGGAGCACTTGGATATCGCGGCTCGAACCGTAAGCTGCCATGAACACAACGAAGCCGCCAGGTCAGCCGAACTCGTGGAAGCTGTAAGGCGGGGCGAACGCGTGGCTCTGGTGAGCGACGCCGGAACCCCGCTTCTCTCGGACCCCGGATATCGTGTGCTGCACGCCGTGCTCGGCGCGGAGCTTCCGGTGGAGGTTGTGCCCGGACCCTCCGCTCTGCTCACCGCCCTCACCGGCAGTGGATTCGGTGGGGGAGATTTCTTCTTCGGCGGTTTTCTGCCCGCCAAACGAACCCAGCGCGCGAAGAAGCTCGCCGCCCTTCGCGAATGGAACGCCGCGGTTGTCTTCTATGAGGCGCCTCACCGCGTGGTCGAGTCCCTGGAACAAATCGCGGAACTGCTTCCAGGCAGATCGGTATGCGCCGCCCGCGAGCTTACCAAGCTCCACGAAGAGTGGCTCCGGGGAGAGCCGGCGGAAGTCGCGAGCCGGCTGGCGGCGAGGGGTTCCGTGAAGGGCGAATTCACGCTGGTGCTTGCTCCGCCTCGCGGCGTTCCTCGGGAGCCGTCCGGGGATCTGGCCGCCGGGACGGTTGGTGAATCGATTTCCGAAGCGGTTCGTTCGGCCATGGCCGCGGGTGTCGATCGCATGACGGCCATCAAGAAAGTGGCGCGTTCCCGGGGTCTTTCAAAACGTGAAGTCTACCGGTTGCTTGAGGATACGCACGAAACGGCGGCTCGTCCCGCGAATCCGGATTGAGACCCGTTGCCCCCCGCTACTGGCCGGCTCCACCGACGCGCGCCCCGATCATCTCACCCGACAGCACCAGTTCCACCCGGCGGTTCTGGTCCCGGCCCTCCCGGGTGTTGTTGGCGGCAATCGGCCGGGATTCCCCATAGCCCACCGACGAGATGTTCGAAGCGGGCATACCCTGCTCCACCAGAAAATTAGCGACCGCCGCGGCCCGCTGCTCGGAAAGCTGCTGGTTCTTGCCGGCATCGCCGGTATTGTCCGTGTGCCCTTCCACTTGGACTCTGATGCCCGGAGCCCACGAGAGAATCCCCGCGATGCGCGCCAGCAAGGTCTTTGTATCGGGCTTCAGCATGAACTTGCCGGGGTCGAAGAGAATGTCCGAAAGTCTCACCACCAGGCCGCGGTCCGTATCCTCGGTGGCCAGCACCTGGTTTAACCGTTCCACCAGCAAATCGCGGAGCTGGTGCTGTTCCTGCACCAGTTTCTGAGCCACCCGGCGGGCCTCGATCGCCTCCTGCTGCGCGCGCCGCCGCTCTTCCACCGCGATGCGCATTTCGTCTTCCGCTTTCGCGCGCTGCCGCTCGGCCTCGCGCGTGGCCTTTTCCGCCGCCGCCTGCTTTTGAGCCGCTTCCCGCATGCGCCGTTCCGCGTCCTCGGCCGTCGCGGCGGCCCGGCGGACCCGGTCGTCCGCGGCGCGGCTGATCAGATCGCTGCGCAGCTTATCCTGCCGCTCGAGCGAGAGCCGGATGGCGTCCCCCATCACCTGAACCGCTTCCCGCGCGCTCGCGGTGGCTGTCTTCGCGTCGCCGCCGTAGTGTGCTTGCTCGGCCCGCGCCAGCAGAGCCTGGGCGGCCTGGTACCCCTCCGGCACAAAGCGGTTTGTGCGCGTTCGTTTTCCGATCAGCAGGGCGTTGCGCGCCTGGTAGATATCGAGCGGAATCCCCGCTTCAAAAGTGAACGGCTTGACCTCGCCCAGTTCCGCTCCCACTTTGTATTGGCCGCGCGGCATGAATCTGGCGTCCACCGAAGTCAGCGCCGGAGAGCGCTTTTCCGCCGGGAGCACGGTGGTTTCAAGCACCACGGTGTCGCTTGGCATCGCGGCGGCATAGAAGGGTTCGGCCGTCACGATCAGGCCGAAGCTCTGCATATCCGTTTGCGTGCGCAGCCTCCCCTCGCCTCGTTCCAGGCTCAATTCACCCAGGTTGGTGCCCAGCCCGGCGGGGGAAATCGCCCAGGCCACGTAGGTCAGGAACTCCGGACCTATCGTTTGAGGCGCCGGCAGCCCCTTCACGCGCAGATCGATCTCGTTATAGCTCACCCGGCTGCGGACCCGGAGTTCACCCGTCGCGCCCCGCGCCAGGTCGCTGCCCTGCATCCCCAGTTGGAAGTTGCCCTCGGCGCTTCCGTAACCGAATACGCGCACCGGCGTCACCGCGGGCCGCAACTCATAAAGCACCTGGAGTTGCGCCTGCATGGCCTCGGCATTCTCCTGCGCGGAGGTGAGGCTCACAAGAAACGCGAACGCAAGAAACAGAAACACGATACCGTCCCGGACAATCGACAAAACGCGCCTTCCTAATACGTGCGGTGTTCTAAGTCTCTTCACATTCTATCGGTTAAACGGCGGCGGTCACGCTGGCGGTGTGCTCCGGCGGGACCGCGGGGAAAGAAGAAACGGGTGCGCGACATAAAAGTTGGGCGGTCAGGCGGCTTTGCCTCGGGAAGCCCAG
>CAZXBZ010000150.1:0-8284 GCA_964639135.1 uncultured Solibacteraceae bacterium
GATCCAGACGGACAATCCAACCGTAAGCGGCACCTTGACGAATGAGCTGGTGACCGAACTCCCGAGAGACAGCCGCGACTATTTCTCGTTTCTCTACCTGAACCCGAACGTGACCCAGGCGGCCGGTTCGGGCAGCTTCAAATTCATCGGCGCGCAGAGCTACGGCGCCAGCTTCTCCGTGGACGGACAGCGCACGAACGGCGGCGTTTTCGGAGAACCAACCGCGAGCCAGCCATCACTCGAGACGATCGGCGAACTTACGGTTATGTCGAATAACTTTACGGCGGAATACGCGGGCGTTGCCAACATCCGCGTCACCACGCGGCGGGGCACTGGACAATATCACGGCTCGCTGTTTTATGACAACAAGAACTCGGCGCTCGCGGCCTGGAACCTGAACGACAAGAACGCGAAAGGCTCCTTCACGCCCACGGCGGCGGTGCCTGAATATCCATTCCCTTACTTCAACCAGAACGAGTTTGGCGGATCTTTCGGCGGGCCGATCCCAAAGGTGAAAAACACCTACTTTTTCGCCGCTTACGAGAAGCTCTTCAACAACGCGCCGGTGTTTATCCGGAACACGAGACTTCCGCACGCTTCTCTGCTGGGGGGTGACTTCACCATGATCGCGGATTCCGCGAAACCGGCCGTGCCGGATGGCGTCACGCTCACGGCAACGGAGATCGCCCAGAACACCGTGAACGGCCAGGGGCTGGTCTTCACCAAGATTCCGCAGCGGCTGATGAACCCCATCGTCGGAAATTTCGTGCAAAAATACTTTCCGTCAACGAGCATGAATGCGCCGATCGACGCGGGCACCGGGCGGCTGGTGGAATACGCCACCAATCTTCCGGGCACGACACGCCGCGACCTGGGAACACTGCGCATCGATCACGATTTCACGGATTCAGACCGGATTTATGGCGTGTACAACGTGCAAGCCGTAACTTCGGCCACCAGCCCGGTGGTGTCGCCCTTCCTCCCTCTGGGGCTGACGCAGAACGAACGCAAAAACCATACGCTCTCGATCTCCGAGATTCACATGTTCACGCCGACGATCATCAACGAAGCGCGCGGCGGCTTTAACCGAGTGCCCAACCTGCGCAAGAGCAACAATACAATGCGCGAATTCCTGCAAAACATCGGCTTTGAGCAATCCGACATCGATGCCTACGGCGCGGTGATCGGGGCTTCGACGCTCGACTCCTTCGGACACGCCGCCGTGAACCTCGGCTCAACCTTCCAGGCCTTCACCAATGGAGGGAGAAACACGTACCGGCCGCTCGATCAGAATCTGATCACTTTCGGCGACACGCTTACGTGGGTAACCGGCAAGCACACCATCAAGGCTGGCGCGGATTGGGTCCGTAACGCCGCCCTGGATGGATTCACCAGCGGCCGCGGCAACCCCCGCGGCGTGATGAACTACACCGGAGCGGGAACGGCGCCGCTTGCGCGCTTCCTGATAGGGTTGCCCGCCAACACGGTGAGCTACGTGAACCAGTTCCGTCCGCCGATGGACGTCCACAACTGGGAGCAAGGCTACTTTGTGCAGGACGATTTCAAGGTCCATCCGAGACTCACCCTGAACCTCGGTTTGCGGTATGAAATCGTGACGCCGTTCACCGAGAACAATGACCTGCTGGTGAATTTTGACCCGGATTTCACGGGGCCGGATGGTAAAAAAGGCCGCTTTATCATGCCTTCCTCGAAGACGCTGCAATACATCGACCCCAGGTTTATTACCTATGGCGTCACGACCGCGGCGGAAGCCGGCGTGCCGCGGCAACTGGTGCACACCGATTACGGCAGCATCGCGCCACGAATCGGAGCGGCCTGGCGGATTACCGAAAAAACGGTATTACGCGGCGGATACGGGCTGTTCTACCCCACGGCCGCCGCGCAGGGCATCCGCGATCCTCTCGCGACAAATTCCTTCCAGGTGGGCCTGACCAAGCGAACCACGCCGGATGCAGCCCTTTCCGGCTGGCCGGGAACCGTACACGGCATCAGCCCGATGACGGGCGGCGCCATCAACGCGCTCAGCTCAACCATTTCCGCCAACTGGGTGCCGTTTAACCTGAAACAGCCACGAATTCACCAATACAACATCACCCTCGAACAGGAGATCGGCTGGCAGACGGGGCTTCGGGTCTCGTACCTCGGCACACGGATGCAGCGATTGATCTCCGGCTGGGACGCAAATATGCTGACCCCGAACGATTCGACCTTCGCGACCACGATCGGCGACGGCGTGACGCCCTGCACGCCGGATGACGGCGATTGCGACTACTCCGACGCGGACCGGGCGCGCTTGCCGTATCCGAATCTGGGAAGCTATCAGATCGGGTTTGGCAACTTCGGCCACGGCCGCAGTAATGCGCTCCAGTTGGAACTGAACCGTCGCTTCTCGCGAGGATTCACGTTCAACGCTTCCTACACGTATCTGGACCAGAAATCGACGTCGCCCGACACCGGCAACTCGAGCCTTGGAGGAACGGCCTACAACCAGTTCGACCCCTCCTCGGATTACGGCATGGATGCGTTCACTTCACATCACCGCTTCATTACGTATGGCATCGTGGAATCGCCGTTCGGCCGCGGCCGGCGATTCGGCGGCGATATCCCCAAGGCGCTTGACGCCGTCGCGGGCGGATGGCAGCTTTCCTGGCAGTTGTTCGCGAAATCCGGAACGCCATTCACTCCGTTCTGGGTCTGCGACAACTGCGACCCGATCATGCCCGGCAACGTCGCCTCCGGCTCGCTCGATGCAACGGGCGGATTCTATGGAACCACGATGCGCCCAATCGTGACCGGGAAAGCGAACGTGAAGACCGGAGACCGCCTGTGGAATCCAGATGCCTTCGATCTGATGCCTCTCGGCTCCGATTTGTTCTCGAATCCGAATGTCGCCGTCCGGAACCTGCTTTCCGGCCCAACCACCTATGGCCTGAACATGGGAATCCGGAAGATTTTCACGTATCGCGAGAACGTTCGCATCGAACTGGGCGCGGACGCCAACAACATCCTGAATCACCCTCTGCTGTCACCCGACAATTACGACATTGGCGTGCTTGGGTATTTCACGATGCAGGTTAACCCCTCCACCCTGAAACCGGAGATTCAATCCGTCGACCGGAATCCTGATTTCGGGCGGCTGCTATCGAGTTACGACCAGGAAGGAGTGGATAGCCGGCGAGCATTCCGCCTGCGGCTGCGCATCACATTCTAAATCACAAGAAGCCCCGGCGGACGCTCCGCCGGGGCTTGAACGGAAACACTCATCCCAAGCGCGGCCTCATCCCGAAGCCGCGCTTTTTCTTGGTTCGCGGCCTACGCGGGGCGCTCCACGATCTGCTCGTTCTTGCGATCCCAATAGAGCTTCTTCCCCTCGCGGTAGCTCCGATTGGCCATGACGACCGCCACGGAGTGCGCAAAGCCCGTTTCGATGTTTCCGTTCGGCGTCTTCCGGCTGCGCATGCACTCAAACCAGTTATCGGTGTGTGCCTTGAGGTTGTCATCCTGGTTGACGGGTGGCACCTCCGTGCTTCCTTCGAGCGTCACCGGTTCCGGAGCCGCCTTGCCTTTCCTCTCCGACCGGAACACCACGTTGCCGCCCCAGCGGCTGTCACCCTCCGGCAGATACCACCATTGCGGACTGCCTTCTCCGCCGGGGGAGTATAGCGTGCCGCGAGTGCCCCTGATGATCGTGTGATCTCCGTAGGCATTGCCAAAAGTGGTGCTGTAGGAGTAGAGCACCTCCTTCTCCCGGAAAGTGGCAAGACACTGGAAGGTGTCCGGATTCTCACGGACGTCGTGCCAGGCGAAAATACCACCATTCGCCACTATGTCATCCGGAATGAAGGTATCGAGATAGAAGTGAACCAAACCGGAACCGTGGCTGTACCACTGGTCCGGAATACCGCCGGAAAACTCCTTGAAAATGCGGAATTCAAAATATACCCGCGGGTCAAAGGGCCGCGACGGCCGCCCGAGCAGCCAGCGATTCCAATCGGTATCCTCCTCGCGGATGGCGGCGATATCGGGGCTATTGGGCACATCCCAGCGCGGACCGTTGAAATTCCAGCTCTGATCGATGGAAACGATCTTGCCGAGCTTCCCGCCGCGAACGATTTCCCGCACGCGGTGCTGATACGGGTCGCTCAGCCATTGCGATCCCATCTGCACCACCTGCTTACTGCCCCGCACCACGTCGCGCGCGAGTTTGGCGTCCTCGATGGTATTCGCCATCGGCTTTTCGCAATAACAATCTTTCCCCGCGCGCACTACTTCGGCCAGCACACGCGCGTGCTGATGGTCTCCCGTCGCGATCATGACGGCATCGAGTTCCGGATCCGCCAGGATCTGTTCGGAGTATTTGTAGGTCTTCGGAAGGCGGCCGAACATTCTTTCGACATCGGCCGCGGTTCTTTCGCGGTTCACGGTCCACAAATCGCAGACGCTGCGCACATCAAAATTCGGGTCGGTGGCCGAACTCTTTTTCAGCATTTTCCGGTGGCCGCTCGAGCGATGGCCGCATCCGATGAGCCCGATCTGGATACGGTCGTTCGCGCCGAGAATTCGCGCATAGGATTGCGCCGTAAAGGGCAGCGCGGCGGAAGCGGCAAGCATACTACGCCGTGACACTCCATCCAATTTTCCCGTCATATTCAATCTCCCTTAAAACTGCTTCCACCGAAGGCGCCCGGCCGCGGGCACGTCCGCGTCTGGATTGAAGCGTCTTCCGTGTCTCTTCCTCCCGCCCGAGACGGCTTCGATCACCCGATTTCTCCGTGCTTACTCCCAATGCTATACCCGTACCAAGCCTGACTGGCGGCTCCCGTCCGCTTTTTTGAGTGGAGAAACGAGTGGAGTATTTCCCCGCCGGGCTCCCGGAGCCGGCGCACGGCGGCTGTTCACCGGGCGGGGTTCACGCGCCGCGCCATGAGGATGGATACGCCGGATTTTTACGGCGCACGCGGACAAAAAGACAGCCGCGCCATTGCAACGGCGCTACACTAGCCATGAAGCCATGGATGTTCGCCGATTCGCCGCTTTTCTACTGGGTGCCTGGCTCCTCGGGAGTTGCGCCATGTTTTTCGTGGCGACGCGGAACTTCCAGGGCGTAACCCGCCTGCTGGAGACTCCTTCCGGCGGGGCCAGCAGCCGGATCGAGCAACTCGGCCCCGCCGATGCGCGATTGCTGTTGCGCTACCAGGTCTCCGAATTGAACCGCTTGTACTTCGCCACCTGGGAGCGCGTGCAAATAGTGCTGGGGGTGATTTTGCTGGCGGTGCTGGCACGAAACTTCCGGCGAAAGCGGCATCTCGTCACCGCGCTCATTCTGCTCGTCATCGTGACGGGCGCGCACCTGCTGCTGACACCGGAGATAACCCGGCTCGGCCGGCTATTGGATTTCGTTCCCGACGCCCGCCAGACGGCGGACGGCCAGACGTTCTGGCGGCTGCACCAGACCTACTCCACGCTTGAAGTCTTCAAATTCCTGCTTGGAGCATATCTCGCGTTTGAGATGCTCAGGCCGGCATCAGGCGGACGAGCCGTTTCCGGAGGCGCCGGACGCGAGATGAATTTCGTCGACAATCGCGAGCACGGCCGCGTCGATGGGTGACTGCATCCGGCCCACCGCGCTCATGGCGCAGAACCCCTCCGGCGTCAGAAGCACGGTCTGCCCCTTCCCCGCGCCCACGGAATCCACGGCCACCATCGCGGAGCCGCGCTTTGCGCCATCCGGATGAATCGGCTGCACCATGAGCACCTTCAGGCCTTCGTAGCTTTCGTGTTTGTGGGTGGCGATCACCTCGCCGAGCACCCGGGCGATCAACATGCGGAGGCCTCCAGGTCCACCCGATCGACAATCGCGATAATGGAGGCGTCGGCGGGCACGATATCGGGAAGAAACGGGAAACTGGCCTCGCGGCCCCGGCACCAGAAGATCAGATCGCCCGCGCGCGCGCCCGCCCAATCGAGACAGACCAGTTGATTGCCGCTGGGGGTGTTGTCGCTATCGACCGGCTGCACAAGAAGCATGCGCTGCCCGGTGAGCCCGTCGTTCTTAGCGGTGGCATGCAGATTGCCAATGACGCGGCCAAGATACACAAACAGCCTCTCCTCGATCAGGGAATCCGGGCTTGAACGAAAAGCGAGCCGCTAGGAGCCCGCCACGGAGACTTCATCAACAATCCCAACGATGGAGGAATCGGTGGGAAGATCCTTGCAGCCCTCCGCCATCCGCGCGGAACTGCCCGCCACGGCGATCACGAGCTGCCCGACGCCCGCACTCACGGTATCGACGGAAATCACGCACCCCCCCTGCGCCTTCCCGGCGGCATCCACCGGCTGGATCACGAGGAGCTTGCGCCCCTCGAGACGGGGGTCTTTCCGCGTGGCAACGACGGTGCCGACGACTCGGGCAAGGATCATGGCGGTCCCGCCTAGAGCCGCGTATTCGTGGCTTTGCCGATGGGCAGAATGTCTTCAAGGCTCTGGTGCGGACGCGCAATCACATGGACGGAGAGCAATTCGCCCACTCGCCGCGCCGCCGCCGCGCCGGCATCCGTGGCGGCTCGCACCGCCGCGACGTCGCCGCGCACCATCACGGTCACCAGGCCGCCGCCTACCTTCTCCCAACCCACCAGGGTTACGTTGGCGGCCTTCACCATGGCATCGGCCGCTTCCACCAGCGGTACGAGGCCCTTCGTCTCCACCATTCCGAGTGCTTCACCCATGAACTCGTCTCCTCCAAATTCGTCGCGCGTAAAAACTCAGCGTACCATCCGCCCTAGTATATCGAGCAAAAGCCGAGGCTCAGGCAAGCCCTCGCGCCCGGATCACTTCCTCGACCAGCGCGATCAACTCCTCGCGGGTCACCTCGATTTTGTCAGATCCACCGGCCGGCCGCACCTGCCCGGGTTCCATCATCCATTCCTCGAGCGACACCGGGCAGCCAGGTTCGGCCCGGACCTGGGTCTGCACGCCATAACGCGACCGGGAATCGAGCAGTTTATCCACTTCCACACGGGGCAGCGCCTTGGGCCCGCCGAGCAATTCCGCCACCAGCGAAATCCGCGCGAAGTGCTCCACGGTTTCCATGCGGAAATAGGCCTGAAACACATCCTTGCCGTAGCAAACCGAACCATGGTTCGCCATCAGCAGCGCGTCGTACTTCGGGATCAGCGGAAGCATCGGATCCGTGAGTTCATCCGTCCCCGGCAGGCCGTAACCGGCAAGGGGCACGCAGCCCATGGTAATCACCACCTCCGGCAGCAAGGCCAGGTTGAGGCTGCGCCCCGCCGTGGCGTAGCCGGTGGCCACCGGCGGATGCGCATGCACGACGCTCATCACATCCGGCCGCAGATTGTAGATGGTGAGGTGCATCATGATCTCGGACGTCCGCTCCTTGCGGCCCTCGATCTTGTTCCCCCGCATGTCGACGATGATCAGGTCGTCCGCGTGCAGCATGCCCTTGCAGGTAGCCGTGGGCGTGCAAAGAATGCGCTCGTCGTCCAGCCGGATGGAGATATTGCCGTCGTTCGCCGCAACCCATCCCTTTTCAAAGACGAGCCGCCCGACCTGAACAATATCGTCGCGTAATTCTCGTTCTGTCTTGCGCATCTGAAACTGAGATTGTAGCACCGCGCGTGAAGGATAGTCGCACGGGCGCATCCGCCTCAATCGGCGGGCTTCCAGCGCGGACCGGCGCCGGGAGAGCGCGCGAGTTCAACCGCCGCGCCGCGGTTTTCGTACCATGGAAAACGAGCCTATGCCGAAGCTTCGTATGTGCCCGCATTGCCGGGCCTTCATCCCTCAGAACGAAAAAACCTGCCCTTATTGCGAAAACCCCATGGACGCCAAACCCAGGGCGATGCCATCGAGCGACGACCGCGTGGCTGGCTTCGTGCTCGGTTCGCGCATGGTGAGTTCCACCCTGATGCTCTTGAATTTCGGGTTTTTCCTGCTGAGCGCGGTCCTCGCCTATCAGCTTACCGGCTCGATAAGCATCTGGAGTTTTCCCGGCCAGGCGCTCGATCTGCTTGGAGCGAAGAGCCCAATGATTCACTTTCGTCACGAGTGGTGGAGGCTGGTCACGGCCGGCGCGCTTCACGGCGGCCTGATTCACATCGGAATGAATACATGGGTTCTTTATGATGTCGGGCCGCTGGTGGAGGAGTTTTTCGGCCCCTACCGCATGGTGCTCATCTATGTGGTGGCATCGGTGGCGTGGTTTGGAGCAAGCTACTGGTGGAATTGGCAAGCTTTGAGCATC
>CAZXBZ010000151.1:0-8267 GCA_964639135.1 uncultured Solibacteraceae bacterium
GCTCCATCCACTTCGATCTCAACTTCCGTGGGCTTCACGCCCAGCCACTGGTTCCGCGCCCGGCCTTCCAGACTGGCTGGCGGCTCCAGTTTGAGATCCCTGCGCGTCAGATCCCGAAAAACAGACTGCTGTTGTTCTCGAATCGCATCGGTACGCGTAGTATAGTCATCACGCAAATTCTCCGGTTCGGGAATCCGCTTGTTCTCGAACATCCGCCGGTGCTTATCATCGGGATCCCAACTGCGGTGCGGCGCTTTGTGATGGCACATGACGAAGAAAGGCTTATCCGACGGACGGTTCTCGAGTTGCGCGATGGTGAGATCCGTTACGATGTCGGTGGCATAGCCGCTATAGGTTTGCGAGCCATCCTTGTCGTAGAGAACCGGATCCCAATAAACGCCCTGTCCGGGGAAGATGTTCCAGTAGTCGAAACCCGTGGGATCGCTGCCCAAGTGCCACTTGCCCACCATCACGGTGTGGTAGCCCGCTCCCTGAAGCAGTTTCGCGACGGTTTGTTGCGAACCGTCAAAGCGGTTGAAGACCGGCACCCCGTTCAAGTGGCTGTACTTGCCCGTGAGAATGGTGGCGCGGCTGGGCGTGCAGATGGCGTTGGTGGCGAAGACGCGGTCCATGCGCATGCCCTCGCTCGCGATCCGGTCCATATGCGGCGTCGTATTGACCTTGCTGCCGTAGCAACTGATTGCGTTCGACGAATGGTCATCCGTCATGATGTAGAGGATGTTGGGCCTTTCGGCGCTTGCCGCCGGACGGCACGAGACACCGGCTAGCGGCAGTGCCGCGAGCGAGGAGAGCAGTATTTTACGGCGTGAGATGGCTTGCATGACGCCATCCATCATATACTCCTTTGCCGCTCTCGCCGGCGCGAAAAAGAACGCGCGATTTGGAAAGGCAACCCTGGTGAAGCGGCCCGCTATGCGCGCTGCTCCAGCCGTTTGAGCCGCTTCATGCACTCCACCATCGCGCGGCCGTTGTGATAGCCCGCTTTCCAGTCCGTCGCCTTGTCGCCGCCCGGAGACCCCGGACCCGGAACCCGCGCATGCCATTCGCCGGATTGCCGGTCCACCAGCTTCGTTTTCACCAGGTTCCAGCTTTTCTCGAACAGACCGAGGTAGCGCGCGTCTCCCGTCATTTCAAACATGGTGAGCGTGCTCACCAGCACTTCGGATTGCACCCACCAGGAAAGTTCGAGATTCGAAGCGGGCTCGTTCGGCGGGCCGGAATAATAAAGGCCGCCGGATTTGGCGTCATAGCCATGCGCCAGGGCGTAGTCCCAAAGATTCGAGAAAAGATCGAGCAGCGGGTAGCTCGAACGGCCGAGCGCCCGGTTGGCATCGGCCAGCAGCCAGACATTCTCGATGTCATGGCCGTAGGAAACGCGGCCATCTTCTCCGCCGGTGATCGGGGTCCAATCGCGCTGGTGCTTATCCGTGCAGGCGCCCAGACGCTTCCGCACCACGGCGCTGCTCTGGATTTGCGTCAGTTCCTCCAGCGCGCGGCGGGCCAGCGGCGCTTCGCGCGCTTCGAGGTACGTGGTAAACGCCTCAAGCAGATGGAGGTGCGTGTTCATCAGCTTCCGGTTCGCCGGCCCCATATAGCCCTGAGCGCCCGGGGCCGGCTTCGACCAATCCGGCTCAAAGTATTCTTCATAGCCGCCGTAGCGGGCGTCGCGGGCGTGCCTCTCGAGAAGTTCCACCAGCCGGTCCGCCAAGGCCAGCGGCTCCGCGTCCCGGCTGGCGCGATGGTACTCGGCAAGAGCGTACAGGGCGAATGCCTGGCCGTAAAGGTGTTTGCCGGGCATGGGCACTTTTCCGCTGGGCGGATCGGCCATCCAATAAAAGCCGCCGTTCGCCGCGTCCCACATGCGGTCCCTCAGAAACCGGAATCCGTGTTGCGCGGCGCGGAGCAGTTCGTCGCGGGAGGGCATCCGCTCGCCCTCGTAATCGTTGCGGCTCGCTCTCGAAAATAGCCAGACCGTGCGGGCCTGGGTAACGATCATTTTGGTGTTCTCGCTCTTGCGCGCGCCGGCCTGATCGAAATGCATGTAGTAGCCGCCGTACTCGCGGTCAATCGATTTCTCAAGCCAGAAGCGCAGGATATTATCCCGCAGCACTTCGTTCATCTCGCGGCGCCATATCCGCGATTGCGCGGCGTTGAATGAAGAACTCCCTTGCGCGCTCGATTCGCCTGTAGCGGCGAGAAATCCGGCCGCCGCGAGCCCCGGCGCGCGCGCCAGCCAATGCCTTCTTGTCTCCATCGGAACCTCGTTATACGTTGTTTTGCCTAATGATACACTTGTGCGGTATGCCGCAAAGAGGCCTCCGCGCTGAACTGATCGCAGAGTTCGTGGGAACCGCGATCCTGATGCTGTTTGGCTTGGGGGTGGTGGCGATGGTGCAACTTTTCGGCACCGGCGTTCCAGGGGAAGTGGTGAAGGGCGGCTTCACCAATATCGTCATCGGCTGGGGGCTGGGCGTGACGTTCGGCGTCTATACCGCCGGCAAAATCTCCGGAGCCCATCTGAACCCCGCCGTGACCCTGTCGTTCGCCTGCTGGCGCGGCTTTCCGTGGCGGAAAGTGCTGCCGTATTCCATCGCGCAGATCGCGGGAGCCTTCCTGGCGGCCGTCCTGGTTTACTGGAACTACCTGCCGGCCCTCGATCAATTCGACCCGCTGCGTGTGAAATCGGCGGGCGTCTTCACCACGTTCCCGGCTTTCCCCAGCGCGATCCAGGCCGGTTTGCTCGATCAGATCATCGGGACCGCGCTGCTGCTTTTCCTCATCTTCGCGCTGGTGGATGAAAACAACCAGCCATCCGGCATCCTCACACCCACCCTGATCGGGCTGAGCGTGGTGGCGATCGGCATCTCGTTCGGCGGCATGCACGGCTACCCTATCAACCCGGCGCGGGATTTCGGCCCCCGCCTCTTCGTTGTGCTTGCCGGTTTTCACAATAACGGCCTCACCGATGGAGCGCCGGTGTTCTGGGTGCCCATCGTCGGACCGCTCCTGGGCGGCGTCCTGGGAGGCTGGCTCTACGATTTCGCGATCGGCCGCTACCTCCAGCGCGCCGCGTGACTCGCCGCATTCTTCCCCTGGCTCTGTGATACCGTCGAGGGATGGCTCGCAGCGTAAACAAAGTGATTCTGATCGGCAACATCGGCAGGGATGCCGAGACCAAGTTCACCCCTACCGGCCAGGCCCGCACCATTTTCAGCATCGCCACCACGCGCCAGTGGAAAGACCGCCAGACCGGGGAAAACAAGGAGCAAACCGACTGGCACAACATCGTCGCATGGGGCAAGGAACGGGTAGCCGAATATCTCAAAAAGGGCAAGCAGGTCTACATCGAAGGCCGTCTCACCACGCGGAGCTATGAGAACAACGAAGGGAAAACCTCTTACATCACCGAGGTAGTGGTGGACGACATCGTCCTCCTCGGAAGCGGGGGTGGGGGAGGCGGCGGCTACGACGAAGGTTCGAGCCACTCCGGCGGGCAGAGCCGGCAGGAACGCGGCGCAAGCGGACCGGCGGATTCCCCTTCCAACTACTCGGCCACGGACGACGATATCCCATTCTGACCCCGCGCGAGCGGCCCATCCCGTCCGCCGCCTGCTGCACGCCGTCTAGCGCCTGCCGATCCACCAGAAGATGGCGCTAAGGATCGCGCTCAGCAGCAGACAGGTTGTCAGGGGAAAGTAGAAGGAGCCGTGCGCCCCTTTCCAGCGGATATCGCCCGGCAGACGGCCGAGCTTTCCAAATACGCTCCCGAGCCCGAACGGGAGCCTGTCGCCAAATAAAAACACGAGACCAGCCGCGCTGAGCACGATACCAAGCAGGATGAGCACGCGGCCGGCCTCGTGTTTCATTTCGATGGACGTTTCTCCAGGGACGCGGTTTCCCGCCGCGCACAACAAACCCGGCGTTTAGCTTGCTTGCAGATGGCGGCCGAGCCAGGCAAAAGCGTCTTTCTGCATGTTCAGGCTGAAAATGTGCTCATGGTCGTAAAACTTGCCCGAGAATTGATCCGGAATGCCGGCTTTCTCATACCCCGCCGCGATGTTGCGCACGGATTCCCGCATGCCATCGAGAGGAAAGAGCCCGTCGCGCGAGCACTGCAGCACCATGAGCGCGCGCGGAGCGGTGAGAGTGGCGACGTCGGAAAAATCCAGATTCTGGTGCAGGCCCGGCAGGTAGTGGACGAACGAGTGCCGCTCCACGTGCGAGCGGAGCATCGGCTTGATCGTCGACATAAAGCCCGCGAGGCACGCCGCCTTGATCCGGGTATCGAGCGCCGCGAGATAGAGCGTGCGGTAGCCTCCCATCGAGACGCCGAGGCAGCCGATGCGCTCCGGGTCCACTTCCGGCAGACTGCTCAGATAATCCACCGTCCGAATGTCATCCCAGAAGACAATGCCTGGCCAGGTGAGCCCGGCGAAGGTCAGGGATTTGACCAGAGTGGCCTCCTTCGCCGCGCACTTCCGGCTGTATCGGGTAACTTCCTCAACGCTCAGGGAGTCGCGATCGGCCGCGGCGGGCAGGTCCTCATCCAGCACAATACGGCGCTCTCCGAACCCGAAGGCGTCGATGGAGATCACCACGTAGCCGCGCTCCGCCAGCGCGGTCGCGGTAGGGCGGGATTCGTAATTCTCCGCGTGATACTTGACCATGGCCGGGTGATTACGCGTTCCGCCGGCATCAAGGTCGGTCACCTTTTCCTTTCCGAAAAGGAACATGCCGCCGTGGGAATGCAAGTCCACGATCCCGGGCGCCTTGCCCTTCAGATTCTTGGGAATCAGCACGAAGGCGGGGACTCGAAACAGGGGCGTGGTGCGGAAGGTGATCCGCCGGCGGATGTAGCTGCCGCAATCCACCGTTTCGAGAATTTGCGGGTCCGGGTCCACCGGCTCCGGCCGGTAGAGAAGCGCATCGAAAACCGCCTTCCGGGCTTCCGCCTCGAATGCTTCCAGAGAGCGGAAACGTGGCCCGAGGAACGAGAGCCGGAAATTCCCCTGGCTGGAGAGCGCCTGGACATCCGGAAAGCGGCTGCCGAGATCCACGGGATCCGTGTCAGGCGGAGACGCTGGAGTTTGCGCTCCGGATGAAGAGGCCAGCATTGGAATAGCCGCGCTCGCGCTCGCCGTGCGCAGAAACTCCATTCGTGTCGGTTTTTTTCCCATCCCTATAGTCTCCATCGAAAGGAGCGGGAGGCACAATAGCGAGGGCTGGCCGGGGCTTTCCCCGCCGAAGCTGAATGGAGACCGGTAGCGGGCCTAGCGCTCCATGCGAGCGCGCATCGCGGGAGGGTTTCCGGCGCGGATGGCGCGCAGCAGACCCTTCAGTAAGAATAAAGCGCTTGCGACGGCAACCGCCATGGATGCAATCAACACGATCACAATGGAAAGAACAGTCATCTAAGTGCTAACTTCTCCAGCTTGATAAAACGGACATCGATAATGGCGGCGGCCATACGATCTCGCCGTAGCATACGCAATTCCGCGGCCATTTGGCTACCTTTCCGCCAAATTATTTTGCCCATCATTTTCAATACGTTCGGAATGCAGTCCCGCGAACACAACGCCGAAACAATCGCCTTCCGGCCCTGTTGTGTATTTTTTACCGGACAGTCACGTCGAATCCCATGAAGTAATACCCGGTTGCGAAATCGAGTATCGTGGAAAAATCATGACTTCTCGCCGCCGCTTTTTCCGGGAAACCGCGCAACTTGCCGCCGTGGCGGCCGGAGGAGCCTCCTCGCGCCCCGCTCACGCACAAGTTCAGATGCCTTCGGGTGTCGAGAAGGTTCAGGTGATCAGCCATGAGTCCGAGTATTACCACGGCTGGGGAACCATCGCGCGCGACGCCAAGGGCGTCCTCTGCGTGGCCGCCTCCGGCGGCCGGGAGGCGCACGTGTGTCCCTTCGGCCGTGTCATCCTCATGCGCTCCCACGACGAGGGCCGCACCTGGACGTGGCCGGAAACCCTGATGGATAGCGCCATCGACGACCGCGATGCCGGAATCTGCGTCACCCCTTCGGGCAGCCTGCTCGTCACCACCTTCACCTCCCTCGCCTACGAATCTTCCATCGAGAAGCACCGCGCGGATTGGCCGGCCGAACGCATCGAGCGCTGGCTGCTGGCGCGGAACCGTCTGAACGCCGGCCAGCGCAAGTCCCTGCTTGGCACCTGGATGCTGCGTTCCACCGACGGCGGGCTCACCTGGTCGGCCCCGTATCGCGTTCCGGTGAACAGCCCGCACGGCCCCGTCGCGCTGCGCGACGGGCGTCTGCTTTACGCCGGGAAAGAACTCTGGTCCGAAGCGGCGTCCGCGGGCATTTCCTTTTCGAGCGATGACGGCGTTAGCTGGACACCGCTTCAGCCGCTGCCCGTGCGCCCCGGCGATTCCGTTCTGAAGTATCACGAACTGCACGCCGTCGAAGCGCCCTCGGGCAAGCTGATCGTCCAGATCCGCAATGCCAACGCCAGCAATGAGGGCGAGACGCTGCAAACTGAATCGAGCGACGGCGGCAAGACCTGGGCAACGCCGCACTCGATCGGGGTTTGGGGATTGCCCTCGCATCTGCTGCGGCTGCGGAGCGGCCGGTTGCTGATGGTCTACGGCTACCGCCGCACGCCCTTCGGCAATCAGGCGCGATGGAGCGACGATGAAGGCGTCACGTGGTCGGAACCGGTGACGATCAGCGACGACGGCAAGGGCGGCGATCTCGGCTATCCTTCGACGGTGGAACTGGCGGACGGAGCGCTGTACACCGTCTGGTATGAGCAATTGCAGACCTCGCCACGGGCGGTACTGCGTGCCGCCCGCTGGAGGCTGCCCGCCTGATGACGGCCCTCCAGCCTCAACCCGAAACACGGCATAAGTATGCCGCCAAGCCAGAGTGCGGTATCAATCATTCCCAGCCCGAAGCACTGTATGAGCCAACAGCCGCCCGGGCGCCGCGTCAGAGGTGCCGTAAACACAACACCATCAGAGCAAGCATCCTTCGCCCGCCCGAATGCAATTCGCGGGGCTCATGTCCGCCCTTCGGCAACCTGCGATGCAGCCCTGACGAACGCCCCTACGCGACATCGGTCCTCTTGAACCGGCGTCGTGCGCCGTGACGAATGTGCAGCACCTCCACCCGCTTCTGCGTTTCCAGCACGCGGTATATAGCACGATAGATATGCGGCTTATTGCCGTACAGCAATTGCCCGTACTCGTCGCTCTCGGGCGTCACCAGGCGTCGATTCGGATTTTCTTCCAGGCTCAGGATTGCCTCCGTAAAGCCGCGATACCACTTCAGAGCCAGGGCGGAATCCGCTGCTCTGATCCGCGCGTACTGAAAGGAAAAATCGCGCTCGGCACGGGCAGTGAAATTAACGAGGTATGCCATGCCTGGTTTCGAAGTCCGCAAAAAATTCTCTCGCCGGCCGGACCTTGCCCCGCTTTGCATCCTCCAGGCCCTGACGGAGACCCTCATCGGAATCGGCGGTGGCGGCAATGTCGAGCAGCCGCTGATAAGCTTCCGCGTCCTGCACAACCGCTGCCGCTTTCCCTTTCACAGTCAGTACCACGGGACGTTTAGTTTTCTTGAGCTGCTTCATGAAATCAGCGGACCGGCGGCGGAAGGTCGTCAGCGACTGGATGTCCTTCGTTATGTCAAGCATGGATTCGTCTCTTCTCATAGCACCTTTTTAGGTGCTATCCGTGCACCCACTCTGTGTATAGCATGGAAGCTGCGTAAGCGGCACTTCCACGAGCCGCATTCAAGCCACCTGCTGCCGGGGACGATCCGTGCCGGTTGAGCCCTTACCCCAGCGTGGAGTTGGCGGCCTGATTGTCTTCTGCAGCCAAAACTCGCGGGCTCGCCGAACGGGGTCCCTGTCGCCAGTAGGCCCAGCGAGAACCCACTTTCACAACCGTCACTCCTCGGGAAGTTACCACCGTCCCGCCCTGCAAAACCCAAAGAGCACCATAAGCTAACCCCAGCCCGGAGCATGGCATAACCCGGCCCCAGCCCGAAGGGCGGCATAAGCAAGCCGGGCGTGTGAACGCCCGGAACAAAAACAGAGAAGATTCCGGAACCCCGGCAGGGGTGGCATAAACCAACGTGTATCTCTGGACCCGCGCTATTCCGCCCAAAGCCCCTCCCCAGCACCGACCCTCCGCCACCGCGTCTCAACTGTCGCGCCAGTGACCTGCTCCCCTTTTCTGTACCAGCAATAACTAGACGGTAGCACTGCTGCTCC